>JBDUEH010000537.1:0-2324 GCA_040002555.1 Gemmatimonadales bacterium
TGTTGCTGGTGGCGTGCTGGATGACCTTGATGGTGTTGAAGCCCGCCTCCTGATGCAGCTCGAGCTCGCGGATCAATCCAAAGCCGTACATCTGGTAGATGAATCCTGCGTCATCGCCCGCACCGATGAGTCCTCCTTTTCGCTCAAAATCGCGGAGCGCACCCATCCAGATGCGGTAATTCTCTTTCCAGAACGTCTCATCGGTTGAAGTCCAGCCGAGGAAATAGGAGCCGTGATTGTTGGGGTTGGGCTTGAAGTATTCTTCGAGCGTCGGGTGCAGATAATCCCTGAACCACGGCTGTCCCTGCGCGCGCTGAAGGTCGCGGCTTGCTTCGTAGATATCGAGCGTCGGCACCCATGCGACGTGATGGGCGGCCATGCTGTCGAGCACCATCAACAATCTTTCCGGATCAGCCTCACGCCACAGATGGCCCGCGTAGCGAAAGCGATCGACTTCATTGTTGTAGTTGTATGATGACGGAAAATTCTGCACACCGTCCTTGAGCGCGGCGTCAGGGATTCCGTACCAGTGCTCGATGCTCGTAGTGCCGAGACGAATATCGTCCCACGCGGTGGTCTCCTGGACGCCGACGTGATGCGCAATGCGAAGCCCGACCTTGTGGGCTTCGTCTTCCATCGCGGTCATGACGTCGCGATCGACGAGGAGGAGCTTGATGCCATCGGCTCCCATTTTCTTCAAATCGCGGACGCGCTGACGCCCCGCTTCGGGAGTCAGTGGAACCGGAGGATTGGAAAAACGCCCGTAGACGAAAATGCGTGGAGACGCTACTTCGCCGCGCTCGCTTCGTCCGCGGAGATCGATGATGCTCTGCGTGTCGTCGGCGCCGACTTCGCGGACCGACGTGATTCCGCACGCGAGCCAGATCTTGAGCTCGTAGTCGAGCGGTTGAGGAACTCCCGCGCGCGAATCCTGAACGTGCGCGTGTGCGTTGATCAATCCCGGGAGAACGTACTTCCCCGTCGCATCGATCTCAGTCGCAGCACTCACCCGCTTTCCACGACCGTTCGCGACGGCGACGGGATCGAGCCAGACGATCTGCTCGATCTTGTTCCCGCGAACAAGTATGTCGGCGGGGCCAATCGCTGGTGTTCCGGCGCCATCCACGATCGTTGCATTACGTATGACGAGCGACTCAGCGCGCTTGCCGGAGGTGGGCGCTTGAGCGAGTAGCGAGGTTCCGACTGCGGTAAGTGCGGAAGCTATCAGTAGCGTTTTGGACGACACTCTTTGGACTCCGATCGGGACGTGCAAACTTAGCGTGTAAGCACGAGTGCGCGACATTGTTTCGCGGGTCAGTCGTTGGGGGGTCACTGGAAGCAACTCAAAAGAAAGCCCGGGCAAGAGCCCGGGCTTCCAGTACTTCTTTAATTCCGTAGTTAAAGAAACGGCTAGCGATTGAGCTTGAACACGAACGCCTGCTGCACCACCTGACTCACGCTGACGCTGCCAATCTTCGCCGGCCGAAATCTCATTCTCGACAACGCATTCCTAACTGCCGCCACAAAAAGATCGTTTGTCGCGTCAAGCACTTTGAACGTAGCGAGCTGCACCCGGCCGTTCTCATCGACGACGAACTCCGCCTCGACCTTACCTTCGACGCCAGACGAGCGCATGCCCTCAGGATAGGGAATGTTCGTTCCGGAAATCACGCTCACGGCCCGCTCAACCTGGAAATCCCGGAAGGGAGTGTTGCCAACCGGGGCTCCAGATATCGAGCCGTTGCTGCCTGGCTCACCGTCGTTGGTGCCGTTCTTGACTCCCGTTCCCTTGAAGTCGTCGGGGTTGATCGCCTTAACCGACAAGTCGATGTCCGGAATTTTGGTCGCAATTGTCACCGGGGCTGTGACGCTCTGGAACCCCTTTGGAGGCACGACGGGCGCCGGAGTGTTGTGATGCTCGATCACAGGTTTCTTCACCGCCGGTGGCGGCTCCGGCTTCCTTTCAACCGGCGTCGGCGGTTCAGGCGTCTTGAAGAATTTCACCGTTACGGTCTTCGGCGAATTGTCCTTTACAACGCCTGCTCGCGCCGTCGCAAACACGGCGAAGAGGACGATAGCAGAATGGAAGACAACGCTAAAAACCGTTCCGCCCGCGCTGCGCTTTTTCTGGGGTCTCGATTCGAGTAGTGTATTCATCATCGTGGTGCACTCCTGTTGAAAACAACGCCTTATTTCAAAGCAATCATTCTGCCTGTAAGACGTTCTGTCTACGCAGATTTGCACAGTTATACGAGAGATAATCCGACGTTAATCGTCATTTAATGTGGTAGACTTTTTGTGACCGTTCAGTCGAAGGAATCAGA
>JBDUEH010000538.1:0-2319 GCA_040002555.1 Gemmatimonadales bacterium
CGCCAGTTGGGCACAACGACCAACTGAAAATCATCCTTGTTCGTCACGAGTCCGAGCAATCGTCCTTCGCGACTGATGTCTGTCCCAGCCAGGGTCCCGCCCCCGACAAACAAGCTAGTGCGAAACACTACGGTGTCTCGCGACAGTACGCGAACACTTGGGCTTGTTACAAGTCGCGCTGCAATCTCGGACGTCCCAGCACGATAGAAAACTGTTTTCCCGTCTTTTGACCACATTGGTTCACCACCTCCCGACGCCGATATTTGTATCCGCGATGAAGGGTCGGGATAGGAACGCAAATAGACCTGGTCTGCCCCTGTCTGGTTCGAGACCATTGCAACCCAATGCCCGTCGGGCGATACGGCCGGCGCAATTTCGTCACTGGGGCCGCCGACATATAGCGACGTCGATGCGGAGGAATCAATTTGCGTGCGAAAAAGATCCCACGAGTTATTGTAAGCGAGATAGACGATCGACTTACCGTCGGGTGCCACACTGAGCCCCTGAGCGAGGCCTTCCACCTCCGCGACTATCTGCGGTGCACCGCCTCCGTCTGCCTGCTGGGAATAGACGGCGAGGCGACTCTTGCCACCCAACGCCATATAGTAAATCAGCGCTCCATCCGGCGACCACTCCGGTGCCTGCGCGGTCGCGACAGACGTGAGTTGAGACAATGTCCTGCTCGCCATGTCATAGATCCACACGGCCGATTTTCCGGCGTCGGTCACAGTCACAGCGATGCGGCTTCCGTCCGGGGAGAGACGCGGATGGGAATAGCGTTTCGATTCCGAAGTGATCACCGACGCGCTTCCATCCTTCGCTACCCAAGCAAGCTGACTCTTCGTGCCGCCGCGCGAAGTAATCAGCGCACCGTCACGCGAAACAAATATTCCGGAGTTTCCATTGTTACCGGCGATCACGTTCACCGGATCGAGAACTGGGACAGGGCTCCCTTCTCCGCGACGAAGTGTGCGATCGAGGTGAATCGCCATCACCACTGCATCTTCCCGCAGGTACACAAGTGTACGATCGAACACCGCAAGGGGACGAATGCCTTTTACGCCCACGGGCACCACATCGCCGCCATCACTCGGAACGGTCGCAAGATCCGCCGAAGCAAGGGAACCCTTCCATCGCGTAAAGACAACATTCTTTCCGTCAGGCGAAGCGATTGGCCACAGGTAATTCGATTCGCCTTTCGAAGAATCAGGCTTCGAAAATTCGACGAGCTCGCCGCCGGCCGCGCTCACTTTTGAAAGACCATGGAAAGTGCCTTCCGATCCGATAAGGATCTCGTCCTTTATCGTCCAGTCAGCTCCATTGTTGCTCGCGGCCGAGGTGATGGTTATGGGAGCACTTCCATCGAGTCTCACTTTCTTCAGCGACCCGCCGGCTTCGAACAGAACCCACTCGCCGTCGGGTGAAAACAAGACCTGGCTTCCGCCAACTGATCCAGGGATCAGCCTCGGCTCCAGCTGATCGGTGCGAAGTGAGTAGAGCTGCACACCTGCCGTCCCGGCCGAGGCGAAGACAACCGTACCGCCATCTGGAGACACCGCGGCAGGCCACGGATAGTTGTCGAATGGACGCAAGCTGTCAGGCACATCCATGACAAAGCGGATGGGACGCATTGCCGTTTGTTGGGCCGGCTTGTGCAGAAGCGCAAACGCAACTGCGCCAATTGCTATCACGCCGAGCACTGCTGTAACCGGATCGAGCAGTCGCGACTTCCATCCCGCGCCTGCTTTCGATCTCTGAACAGCCTGCGCGGACGAATACAATCCCGTTGTGCCACCAGTCGAGTGACCAAGGAGACCCTGCGCGAAGTCATGCGCGGTTGTGAACCGGTCGGCAGGAAGTTTTTCGAGGGCGCGCTGAACTGCAAACTCGACATTCTCGGGAATCGACGGCCTGCTTGTACGCATCGGCCGCGGCCGCTCCGTCAGCATTCGTGCGATGATCGCCTGCGAAGTGCTCCCGGTATGCGGAGGCTCGCCGGTGAGCATTTCATATGCAACGGCGCCGAGTGAGTAGATGTCGCTGCGCCCGTCAATCACGCGGTCACCAGTGGCCTGCTCCGGACTCATGTACTGCGGAGTGCCGAGCGACAGGCCCGTCTGCGTGATGCGGTTTCCTCCCGCGTTGCTGACGGCGAGGGCAATCCCGAAATCCGCGATGACGGGTTGACCTGCCTGGAGAAGAATATTCTCCGGCTTCAAGTCGCGATGAATCACGCCGTGCGCGTGCGCGTAGTCCAGCGCATTGGCAATCGCAACGGTGATCCGGATGGCTTCATCCACCGGCAGCTGCTTTTCCCGG
>JBDUEH010000539.1:0-2314 GCA_040002555.1 Gemmatimonadales bacterium
TCGACCAAGCACAGGTCCCCAACGATAGTTCTTCCACTCGGAATTGAGCGTCAGATGAATCCCGACTGATACTGCGGGATGACGCTTCAGAATTTCCACGGTCTCCTGATACCATGGAGTCGGAAACATCACCGACACCGAAACGGGAAGGCCGGTCGCGATGAGTCGCTCGAGCGCCATGTTGACGCTGTGAGTCATTCCCGCGTCGTCGGTGCGGATCACCAGGTAGACTGGCTCTGAGCCACCGGAACTACTGAATGACTTCGCCTGACCGGCAGCGAGGGCCGGACAAGCAAACGACAAGGCGAAACAAAGCACCACGGCGAACGAACGAAGCAGCCGCGTACGAACCTCCCCTAAACGGTATTTTAGTTAGTCAGCCCTACACCACCTGTCGCGCGGAGCCAGCCGGACCGCGCGACATTCCCGAAATCCCCCATCTATTACGTCCCACGTAACAGGTTGTCAAGTATTTGTAAATTCTTCGTTAGCGCACCGCCGCACAGGTTGCCGGTACCGCTATCGCACGGTCGCCTAAAAGCGTATCACTGCGTACCCTCCTGCGCGAAGATGATGAACAATACGAGCCTGTATGTCGTGATGGGCGTCACCGGCTCCGGCAAGAGTACAGTCGGCGCGACGCTGGCGCATGCTCTCGGCGTGGACTTCGTCGAGGGTGACGACTATCACCCCACGGAGAACGTGCGACGGATGGCTTCGGGAATCCCACTCACCGATGAAGATCGGGCGGATTGGCTCATGACCCTCGCCGAACGGATTCGCAAAGCAAATAAATCGAATAGAGGAATCGTTCTCGCCTGCTCCGCGCTCAAGCGATCGTACCGTGACGTTCTCCGAGGAGCCGCGCCCCAGTTGCAATTCGTTTTTCTCAAGGGCTCAGAATCGTTGATCGCCAATCGTGTTGCCGGACGTCGCGGGCATTTCATGCCTGCTTCTCTTCTGGAGAGCCAGCTTGCCATTCTCGAGGAGCCTGCCGCTGACGAGGATGTATGGACGTGCGACGTGGACGAAACCGCCCAGGCAATCGTCAGCTCGCTCGTGCTCCGCGCGTCATCATGATCCCGGAGACTCGTCTCCTCATCTACGCACTCGGCGCAGTCATCGCACTCATCGTTCTGATCGCGCGTTTCAAGCTGCATCCGTTCATTGCGCTGATTCTTGTATCGCTCGCAATGGGTGTAGCTGCCGGAATGCCGCTCGCTGCCGCGATCAAAGCATTTCAGGACGGCGTTGGCAACACACTCGCGTTCATCGCCGTCGTCGTAGGACTCGGCACGATGCTCGGCAAGCTGATGGCCGAGTCGGGCGCGGCGACGCGGATCGCGACGACGATGATCGGCGTGTTCGGCGAGCGGCGCGTACACTGGGCGATCATGATCGTTGCGTTCATCGTCGGAATTCCGGTGTTCTTCCAGGTAGGATTCGTCCTTCTCGTTCCACTCGTGTTCACGATTGCGCGGCGCACTGGGGCGTCTCTTATAAAGATCGGACTCTCTCTGGTGGCTGGCCTGTCGGTGGTCCACGGAATGCTTCCGCCTCATCCGGCCGCAATGCTGGCTGTGAACGCGTACAACGCCGACATCGGCAAGACCATTCTGCTCGGTCTCCTCGTCGGACTTCCGACGGCAGCGCTGGCGGGGCCGATCTTCGCAACGTGGATTGCGCCGCGGATCGTGCTGCCACCCGACAATCCGCTGGCTGATCAGCTCGGAGCGGAATCAACGCGTGAAGCTCCGAGCTTCGGCATCTCGATATTCACGGTGCTGATTCCCGTAATTCTGATGCTTCTCTCGAGCGCGTCCGACGTGTTTCTCGGCGAAGCTGGTAACGCGCGCTCGGCGCTGCATTTTGTGGGACATCCGATTGTGGCGCTATTGCTGGCGTTGCTTTTCTCGTTCTGGTCGCTCGGCCGCGCGCGCCGTTTCACGAAAGAGGAAGTGCAGAAGTTCAGCAATGACTGTCTTGCGCCGACCGCGACGATCCTTCTTGTCATCGGTGCGGGCGGCGGTTTCAATTCAGTGCTCGTGCAGAGCGGCGTTGGACGCGCGATCGCGGCGGTCGCGGCCGGATCACACATCTCACCGCTGCTCCTCGCGTGGATCGTGGCCGCGCTGATCAGAGTTGCGACGGGATCGGCAACAGTCGCGATGACAACCGCGGCCGGCATCGTTGCGCCAATCGCGCTTGCAACGCCGGGTACGAGCGCTGAGTTACTCGTGCTGGCGACCGGTGCCGGCTCGCTCGTCTTGTCGCACGTCAACGATGCCGGCTTCTGGCTCATCAAGGAATTCTT
>JBDUEH010000540.1:0-2313 GCA_040002555.1 Gemmatimonadales bacterium
CTTGCTCATCTACGTTCTCCGCGAGGGGTAGAGACACCGGCGACCGTCCCGGTGTGCAGCGGGCAAAAGTTACCATCTGCGGGAAGGCAAATCCAGATGTTGGGCAGTGTGGATTCCATTCCAAATGCTGATTTTCTCACTGGCCACATGTCGCCCGCAATTGACAGTCGGAGAGCACTAGAAAATGAACTGGATATCAACGGTGTCACGCACAGGAGTTCCGTCCGCCCGGACCCCTGGCCGGAACCGCAGCGACTCCAACACATCGCGGAGCTTTCGATTGTAGCCCCCATCACGCGACTGGTTAAATCCAAGCAGCTTGGCGTTTCCTTTCTCGTCCACATCGAAGTAAGCGGTGAGGTGATAGCCTTTCAGCGATGATGGAGCCGGGAGCGGCGGGAGGAAGAACTGGGTTGGTGTAGGCGGATAGCTGGTGCCGGGACCGCCTCCCGTTCCGGGGCCATTCGAGCTTCCGGTTCCAGTTCCAATTCCCGATCCGATTCCGCCTCCACTGCCGGGACCTGCTCCCGCTGTCCCGGCATTGCCCGTTCCCGTCCCTGCACTCGGTGCGGCACTCGGCGCAGGCTGCGCAGACGCGGTCGGTGGGGGAACTGTCGGCTGCGGAGGAGTAGGAACTGGCTTTGGGGGAACTACGGGCCTGGGCGTGACAACCTGGGCGATAGCATCTGGGGCCGGCGTCTTGAGGGCGATGTACTGGAGCCTTTCGCCGCCCGATCCGCCACCGCCGCCGCCAGCCGGACCTGGACCCCCTCCGCCTTCCGCCGGATTGGGCTTGAAATTTTCTTGCGCGATCGGATAGAGGATCAGGAAAATGATTAACAAATGCGCAAAAAGAGAGGCGGCGATACCCTTCCACCGCCCCTCTCTCTTTGCTGGTACCCCTACCGGAGGCCTGTAACTCTTAGCTATTTGGCCGCCGGTGCATCCTTCGGCGAAACGCCGATGACCTTGACTCCAGCTCCACGCGCGATGTCCATCGCGTAGATCACTTCAGAGTACGGCGACTTCGGATCGCCCTTCACGAAAATGATCTTCTCGGGACGGGGATCATAAATCTCTTTCAGGCGCTTGTAGAGAGTGGCCTTCGTGAGCGGCTCCTTGTTCAGCAGGAACTTGTCACCGGGCAACACCTCGAGCACAATCTGCGGTGGCGGATTCGCGCTCTGCACCTGATCGCTCGGATCCGGCAGTTGCAGGTCGATTGCCTTTCGCGACATCGGAACGACAAGCATGAAGATGATGAGGAGCACGAGCAGCACGTCGATCATCGGTGTGACGTTGATGTCGTTCGTGAGCCCGCCCTTGCTGCTGGTCATTGCCATTACTTCTTCCCTGCGGCCTTTACCATGCCGCTCAGCCGGTCGGTGGCAATCAGTGACGCGGTTCCAGGCTGCTGGTCAGTGATCATCGCGGTCATGGTGACCGCGTTATGTGCGGCAATATCGAGCGCATCGAGAACCTTTCCATACTCGATGTCCTTGTGCGCCTTCACAAAGAGAATCTTGTCTTCTTCGCGCGTTGAATAGATGGCGTTCAGCCGCTGTGCCAGCTCCGCGTTTGGAATCGCCTGCTTGTTCAGGAAATACTGCCCGTTCATATCGATGCCGAGCACCTGGTCGCGTTCCTCTTCAGGATGCGGCTTGAGGTTGACGCCCTGCGGCGGTATTGCCTGAAAGCCGGAATTGATCGCCGGCACGACGAGCATGAAGATGATCAGCAGAACCAGCATGACGTCGATCATCGGCGTCACGTTGGGCTCTGCCTTAATCCCCGAGCTCGATCCAGTTGACATTGACATGCGAAATTACCTCGGTGCTTAGTTCGAGATCGGAGCAGACCCGGCGGATGCCGTCGTGTTGAACTCGCGCGTGAAGCGCGAACGGCCGAACTCGCCACTCACGTTCTTGATCATGTAGTCGATCATTTCCTTCGACGTGTACGTCATCTCGGCCGTCAGGTTGTCGATCTTGACCTGGAAGTAGTTGAACGCCCACACAGCAGGAATTGCGACGATGAGTCCGAAGGCCGTCGTGATGAGCGCCTCGGCAACACCGGCGGAGATTGCGGAGAGTCCGCCTGAACCGGAAGCGGCCATACCTACGAATGCGTTGACGATACCCATCGTCGTTCCGAGCAGTCCGACGAACGGCGCCGTTGCACCGACCGTGGCGAGAACGCCGAGGCCGCGCTTGAGGTCCGTGATCGTCATCAGCATTTCACGCTCGACCGCGCGCTCTGCTGAGTTGATGTCGCCGACGCTGACCGTTCCGTCCTGAATGAGCGGCTTGATCT
>JBDUEH010000541.1:0-2309 GCA_040002555.1 Gemmatimonadales bacterium
AATCAGTTAGACGCCCCAAGCGCTCAGAAGGATCGCGGCGAATTGAGTAAACAGCCGGGGACCGGGGGTCAATGTCCACTGGAACAAATGTAAGTGTCAGAACGCGGTCAGATTTGACAGCAGATATTACGACTCGCTCTGGCAGTCCCGTCATCTCGAGCAGGCGGTCAACCAGAGTCCTCAGCAATCCGCTGGGAACGAGATACTTCTCCAAACCGGGTGACCAGTTCATTTCAATCTCGGGAAAATGCCCGGCGGCAGCCCTGTGCAGATCGCCGTAAGCACGAAGGACATTCACTTCACGCTCCAGAGTTGAATTCTGTTGGCCGAGCGAGTCGAGCGTAAGACGAAGAAACTGCGCAAAGCGGCTGAGGAGGCTCTCTGCCAGACTCGCGTCGACCAACACCAGCGTACGGAGCGTTGTCAATGCAGAGAGCAGGAATTCGGGACGAAGCTCCAGTGTCACTGCGCTCAGTCGCGCGAGGGTCAGCTCGCTCCGCATCTTCGCCGCGGCGACGTCACGCTCGCGAATCCAGATCTCGATTTGCTTTCGCTCGGAAAACCCAAGAAGAATTGCGTAGGCCGCCATGTTCCAGAACAACGATTCCATGAAGATCATGTCGACCAGCGGCGGCTGAGGTCCGCCGACAAGAACTCGCGCGGCAGCGATGTGGGCAAAACCAACCAGACATCCAAACACGACGTGCAGTGGAACATTGATCGCGAGTTTGTCGCGTGTCAGCGAGAATGTCTTGCCAAGTGTCAGGACTACTGGAGTGAGGAGTATCCACAAGGATGAGTGAATGACATGTCGTCTCACTACCTCGAGCAGTGGCTCGTGATCGAGCGGATGCCGGATAAGTACATATAGAAAGCTCATGAGTGTCAGGATGACGCCGGCTCCGAGCCACACTCCGATCAATTGCAGTGCTTCGGTTCTGACAGGTGTTTGAGGTGGTGACACGCCGGCGAAAACTTCGCTCGCGGCGAGCGTGTCGACAGTATCGGCACCGGACACATCACGATGTTGCGCCGGAGCTGCGTGACGAAGCGGAATCTTCACGACGACCTCAACGCCGCCGGCCGCGTGAGAAACGAGGTCGAGCGATTGGGAGTCGCCGTAAAGCGTGGTTAGCCGCTCACGAATGTTAGTAAGTCCGATTCCCAGTCCGGGAATGCTAGAGCCGGCAGTCAGGCCTTCGCCGTTGTCGTGAACGCTAAGCACAAGCTGATCATCTTCGGAGCGCGCGCGAAATTCAATCAGCCCGCCACTGCGACGATGCGACAGCCCGTGTCGAATTGCGTTCTCGACGAGAGGCTGAAGCAACAGTCGCGGAACGAGTGCTTCTGACGCGTCCGGCTCGATGCGTTCCGATATAGACAACCAATCCGGGAAACGCATCCTCTGAATCTCGAGGTATGGAGACAGGGCATCGAGCTCATGACGAAGCGTTACCTCCTGGCCGATGCTTCGCTCCGTCGCATATCGCAACAGCGATGAGAGGTGTTCGACCATACGAGCCGCTGCGGCTGGCGCTTCATGCGCGAGCTCGGATATGCTGCCAAGAGCGTTGAACAGAAAGTGCGGTTGAAGCTGAAGGTCGAGATAGAGAAGTTGTGCCCGGCCTATCTCTTCCTTTAGTGCAGCCTCTCTCCCCTCCCGCTCAGTAAGCTCCGCGGCTGCCGCGAGAGCGCGGCCAAGCATGAGCGCGGCGATGTAACGCACAGCTTCGATGTCCGCGAAATACAGTAGCGTGACATGAAAAGGCACCGTCAACGGCAACCCGATCACCACTATTGTAGTGCGCCTGACAACTGCCTCCGCCATCGCAGCTGCGATGTACAGCGGAATGTGAGCCGAGATGCGAAGCGGCAGGAATTTGAAGCGATCGCGGAGGCGGTGATCCCATCCTTCGATGAACGGAGTCATTGCTGCCCAAAGCCAAAGCCGTGGCAAGTACTGAAGCGCTATCCGCCACAATGGTGGCGAATACATGTCTGCGGACTGGAATACGAGCACCTGAGCCAGGAGCTGCGCCAACCCGAACACGGTCCAGGCACCAAAGATTATTGCCCAGTGCCGGGCAGGAGTCGCGTTGAAATAGTTGTTGGCCAGGGTGGGGGCAGCGCGTCGCATCTGCTTTATCCTCACTTTATTGCGGGATGAGCGCTAGGATAGCGGTACGAGTCGTCATTCTCGCGGGACGAGCCGTTAAACAGCGGGAATTACTTTCACCGCTGAGCCAATGAGATGAACGGAGAACGGCTGAGTAGTCATTGCTCAACACCCTGGCAACAACCCGACAGCG
>JBDUEH010000542.1:0-2308 GCA_040002555.1 Gemmatimonadales bacterium
CGGCGTTGCTCACGCTGGTTTCCTTAAGCAGCATCGGACTTCCGGGAACGAACGGATTCGTCGGTGAGTTCCTAGTGCTCATTGGGGCATTCAAGCCTTATCCGGTGTTCTCAACCATTGCGGCGACAGGCGTCATTTTCGCGGCCGCGTACCTCCTCTGGGCGATTCAGCGAATTCTCTTCAACCCGCTGGACAAGAAAGAGAACGAGCACATTCCTGACCTAAACTGGCGCGAAATCGGATTGATGGTCCCGTTTGTCATCGTCATCATCTGGCTCGGTGTTTATCCGGCGCCGGTGCTCCGTCGCATGGAGCCGGCCGCTCAGAAGCTCGTGACGTCAGTACAGCAGGGAGCTCAGTCTGTCGCAGCCTCATCCACGCCAGTTGTCGCGGAAGCCGGGACACAGCGATGACTTTCGATTTATCAGTGCCGAGCCAGCTA
This sequence comes from Gemmatimonadales bacterium, assembly GCA_040002555.1. Lineage (GTDB taxonomy): Bacteria > Gemmatimonadota > Gemmatimonadetes > Gemmatimonadales > Gemmatimonadaceae > UBA4720. The sequence goes on from JBDUEH010000542.1 coordinate 443, forward strand.
ATGACCGCATTCGCGCCCGACATTCTGATGATGGCCGGCGCGATGGTCCTGTTGTTGTGGGCCGCATGGAGACCGGAAAGCGAAGCACATCAGCGCAGCGTTGGCGTCGCCAGCATCGTCCTGTGCCTCACAGTAATCGTCGCAATCGCATTCTATATTGCCCGCGCTGATACGGCGCAGGCAGGAATTATCGCTGTCGACAACTTCCGTTGGACCGCGGACATTGTATTCCTGATAGCGACAATCGGGACGATCGCGCTTTCGATGGACTACAACGCGAAAGAGGGAATCACAGCGGGCGAATCGCACGTGTTGCTTCTGCTCGCCACTTCCGGCATGATGACGCTTGCCGCCGCACGCGATCTAATGATCGTCTTTCTGGGCGTCGAGATCATGTCAATAGCGGTTTACGTACTTGCCGGTCTCAACAGGCGAAGCGAGAAATCGGCCGAAGGCGCGTTGAAATATTTCCTTCTCGGCGCATTCTCGACCGCATTTCTTCTCTATGGAATTGCGCTGGTTTACGGCGCGACCGGAACGACGAACCTCACTCTCATCGGGCAAAGGGTCGCGCAGATCGGTCTCAGCTCTAACGCCATGCTGGTTGTCGGCATCGCGCTGTTGATCATCGGCTTCGGGTTCAAGGTCGCGCTCGCGCCGTTCCATATGTGGGCACCTGACGTCTACGAAGGCGCACCAACACCGATCACGGCCTACATGGCCGCAGCGGTCAAGGCTGCTGCGTTTGTAGCGTTCCTGCGCGTGTGGCTCGAGGCGTTCTCCGGCGTCACCTCGAGCTGGCATGGTCCGATCTGGTGGCTCGCGGTTGCCACAATGATCGTTGGCAACCTCATCGCGCTATCGCAGAAGAACATCAAGAGGATGCTCGCCTACTCGAGCATTGCGCACGCCGGCTACATCCTGGTGACGATCGCAACCGCGACCCAGGCGTCCACTGGCGCGTTCTTGTTCTACCTGATTGCGTACACACTCGCGACGCTTGGTTCATTCGGTGTGATTGTCGCGCTCGAGCGCGATGGCGCTTCGCAGCTGAATATCGACGACTACGCCGGGCTCTGGACCGTCCGTCCCTGGCTTGCATCGGCGATGGCGGTGTTCATGCTCGCACTGCTCGGGTTTCCGATCTTTGGCGGAGTTGGATTCTTCGCGAAATACTGGATCATCCAGTCAGCGCTTTCTGCGCCCGTTGCACAGACGAAGCTCGCGATCATCCTCGTGCTCACGAGCGTCGTATCAGCTGGCTACTATCTCCATGTGGTGATGGTTATGTTCATGCGTCCGCGCAAGGAAGACGCGCTGCCGCTCCAGCGCACGGGTGGCTGGACGCGTTTCGTCATCGCTTCAGCCGCGGTTCTCATCCTTGTGCTCGGCGTGCTGCCGAACTCGCTCATTCGCTGGACTCAGCGAAGCGGCGTCGTAACGCCTGTCGCCGCTCAGGCCGCCGCTCAGGTGACAGCAGCAGCCGGCCCCCGGTAGGTCCGTGCTGTCGAAAACAATTTTCCGTGAGTACGACATCCGCGGTGTCACCGGCAAGGATCTGACGCCCGAGGTCGCGCGCGGAGTGGGTCGCGGATATGCGACTTTCCTGTATAGTAAGGGCATCAGCGGAACTGTCGCCGTCGGCCGTGATAACAGGCCAAGTGGAAATGCGCTGCAGGCCGAACTTGTTGCGGGATTGTTGGAATGCGGGCTCGATGTAGTAGATATCGGCGTCATTCCAACTCCGGTGGCCTACTGGGCCCAGCACAATCTCGATATCGTCGGCGGGATTCAGATCACCGGCTCACACAATCCGCCGGAGTTCAACGGGTTCAAGCTTGGCGTCGATAAGCGGTCGATCTATGG
>JBDUEH010000543.1:0-2304 GCA_040002555.1 Gemmatimonadales bacterium
TCTACGGTGTGTCGATCTGGCTCATCATGACGTGGATCGTGATTCCGTCGATGCTCCACCGGCCGCCCACACTGAGCACGAAATACTGGGTTCAGCTTGTTGGGCACATCCCGTTCGTCGTTGGACCGATGATTCTCGTGAACCGGCGCGGCAAGCGGTCGTAACGGCATGAAACAACTCTACTGCGACCCCGTACTGGTTTCAGGGCTAGATCGTTGCCTTCCTCAGAACCACTAAAGGGTCAATGAGTATTCGAAAAGGAATGCACGGGGAGCAGACAAAAATCCTCCTCGGGATGTTTCTGGCGATGTGGGTGGTGTTCGCATTCAGCTCTGTAACGGGCGGAGCGCTGCTGTGGCTTGGCGTAATACCGCGCACGTTGCTTGGAATTCGTGGAGTTCTCTTCGCTCCGTTCCTGCATGGCAGCATTACTCACATCGTTTCGAACAGTCTTCCGTTCCTGTTTCTTGGCTGGATTGTAATTCTTCGTGATCCTCGTCACTTCCTGCCTCTAACGCTTATCGCGATGATCGGCTCCGGAATGATGGCTTGGCTGTTCGGCGCGCCCGGATCTGTTCACATCGGCGCGAGCGGTGTGATCTTCGGATATCTCGGCTTCCTGATGCTGAGCGGGTGGTTTGCGCGAAGTTTTGGCAGCATCGCTCTCAGCATTCTCGTGATCGTGCTGTGGGGAGGAATGGTGGTCGGCGTAATACCTGGAACGAATGGTGTGAGTTGGCAGGCTCACCTAGGTGGGTTGATCGCCGGCATCTACGCCGCTCGCTACTATCGCACTTCACGAGTCAGGGGAATGTCGCCCGCCTGACGCTCCCGAAGCCTAAATGGAAGTCGATGTTCTTTCGGAAATCGTGATCAACAGGGAGCGCGCCAATGTCGCGGAGTACGCATCTGATCCCGACAACGCTCCCAAGTGGTATGTGAACATCAAGAGCGTCAAATGGGAGACACCGAAGCCCCTGCGCATTGGATCGCGCGTCGCCTTTGCCGCCAGCTTCCTCGGCCGCGAGCTCAGCTACACGTACGAAATCACGGAGCTAACACCGCTGCGCCTCGTCATGCGCACTGCCGAGGGTCCCTTTCCGATGGAAACGAGTTACGAATGGGACAGCATCGCCGCTGGCAGAACTCGCATGAGACTGCGGAACCGCGGGGCACCGTCGGGATTCGGATCGGTCTTGGCGCCATTCATGTCTCGCGCGATGAAGAAGGCGAACGGCAAAGACCTCATCTTGCTGAAAACGATTCTCGAAGCCTGATGCCTTCAGGTCGTTGATGCTTCCACGAGCCGCCTCGAGTCCGGGGCGGCTCTGCTTGTCTGGCTCGTGCCAGCATTCTTGAGGTATCTTCAACAAACATGATCGTACATCTCATCGACGGCACCTACGAGTTGTTCCGCCAGTTCTACGGAATTCGCCGCTTCTCGAAATCCGATCCTCCGCTCGGCGCCGTTCTCGGCGTTCTGCGGACGGTCGTACACATGCTGGAAGAGGGTGCGACTCATGTCGGTGTCGCAACCGACCATGTGATCGAGTCGTTCCGCAATAATCTCTGGGACGACTACAAAACCGGCGCGGGAATCGAGCCGGTGTTGAGGAAGCAGTTCCATCCGCTCGAAGATGCGCTGGTGTCGATGGGAGTCGCGACCTGGCCGATGGTCGAGCTCGAAGCGGATGATGCGCTGGCATCAGGAGCGCATCTCGCAGCGCTCGACTCGCGCGTCGAAAAGGTCTGCATCTGGACTCCCGACAAGGATCTCTCGCAGTGCGTCGTCGGCGAACGCGTTGTGCAGATGGACAGAAAAAGTGGGCAGATTCGCGACGAGGCCGGCGTGATAGCGAAGTTTGGTGTCGCGCCCAGGTTCATCGCTGACTATCTGGCGATCGTCGGTGACACGGCCGATGGATACCCCGGAATCGCTGGCTGCGGCCCGAAGACGGCGGCGCGTCTGATCGAGAAGAACGGACACCTCGAAGACTTTCCTCCCGAAGCACTCGGCGGCAACCTGAAGGCAGCGCTTCTGTTCAAGACGCTGGCAACACTTCGAACTGATGCGCCACTCTTCAAGAACGTTGACGACATCAAGTGGACCGGACCCACTGACTCTTTCGCAGAAACGGCAGAAAAAGTTGGAGATGCCGGTCTGGTCGATCGACTCGCGAAGGTAACCGCAGCGCTATAGTCGCGGCATGATCACTCCGAGGCGAATCCTCCTTGCCGATGCCGACGCCTTTTACGTCGCGGTCGCGCGCATGGTCGATCCCGAGGGAGCAGGGAAGGAGCCAC
>JBDUEH010000544.1:0-2296 GCA_040002555.1 Gemmatimonadales bacterium
GACACCGAGGAAAATCGCCTGCTTCCCGAGAAGAAGGTCGTCTATCAGTTCTCTGCTCGCGGGCATGATCTCGCGCAGATTATTCTGGGCTCCCTGATCGACGGAGAGCACGACGCGGCCGGAGCATACTATCGCTCTCGGCCGCTTTTGCTAACGCTCGGACTCACCCTCGAAGACGCGTTCGCGGCTCCGCTTCGCAAGTCCGGCGGGTTCAGCGATGGCCGGGATATAGGCGTTGTCTGCAATCTTCCAAACGATGACGGGCCCGTGGTGCTTCCGATGTCGGGTGATGTTGGATCGCAATACACGCCGTCGGTCGGATGGGCGCAGGCGATCACGTATCATCGCGACGTCCTGAATGACAAGTCGTACGATGGCTCGATTGCCGTCGTGTTGGGTGGCGAAGCATCGGTGGCGACGAACGGATTCTGGTCGGCGCTTACGATCGCAACAACGCTGAACCTGCCAATCCTCTTCTATATCGAGGACAATGGGTACGGCATCTCGGTGACGAGCGATTTTCAGACGCCGGGCGCCAACATTGCCACCAATCTCGCGTCGTTCAAGAATCTGTATATCAAACAGGGCGACGGAACCGAGCCGGCCGAAGCCGCCAGGTTGTTCGAGGATGTCGTCGGGTACGTTCGCGAAGGGAAGGGGCCAGCGCTTCTTCGCCTCGAAGTTCCGCGACTCTGCGGACATTCGGGACAGGACACGCAGGCGTACAAGTCTGAAGACTGCATCGCCGATGAAAGGGCGCGCGATCCGCTTCCCAAGCTCCGCAGCTATCTCGTTCCGGCGCTGATGTCAGGGGACGAATGGAGCGACATGGAAGCGAGCGTCGAGCGTGACGTCGCGACTGCCCTTCGAGGAGCGCTCGCACGTCCGGAGCCGGATGCGTCGAAAGTCACCCGCTACCGATTTGCAGAATTCGATTCGAGCGGCAAGCTCGACGCTCAGCTGACCGGCGGCCTCGCCCCAAGCGGCCACGAGTTTCCGAAGAGCAGTGACGTTCCTGCGCCGGAGCTTCAGCGTACGAACATGCTCACGGCGATTCGGCGGACAATCGAGTACGAGCTCAGGACCAATCCCAAGGTCCTGGTATTTGGTGAAGACGTTGGCCCAAAGGGCGGCGTTCACGCGGCGACGATGGGATTGCAGGACGCCTTCGGTGACAAGCGGGTGTTCGACACGAGTTTGTCGGAAGAGGGAATCATCGGACGCGCAGTTGGAATGGCGATCGCCGGATTGATGCCGGTGGCCGAGATTCAGTTCAGGAAGTACGCTGACCCCGCGACGGAGCAGCTCAACAACTGCGGTACACTGCGGTGGAGAACGGCGAATCGCTTCGCTGCTCCGATCGTGGTTCGAATGCCTGGCGGTTTCGCCAAAGTCGGTGATCCATGGCACAGTGTGTCTGCCGAAGTGATGTGGGCGCATGCCATCGGTTGGCAGATGGCCTTTCCATCGAACGCCGAAGACGCAGTCGGTCTCCTTCGCGCCGCTCTACGAAGTCACAATCCGACGATCTTCTTCGAGCACAGGCATCTGCTCGACGGTCCGTGGGCGCGTCGTCCGTATCCGGGCGACGAGTATGTCATTCCGTTTGGAAAGGCGCGTGTCACTGTGTCTGGCGACTCGATGACTGTCGTGACATGGGGTGCGATGGTCGAGCGTTGTGAGCTTGCGGCAAAGAAGCTCGGTGAGTCGATCGAGATAGTCGACCTGCGCACGATCTCACCGTGGGATCGTGAAGGAGTTCTCGAGTCGGTTCGGCGTACCCGTCGTTGTCTCATCGTTCACGAAGATGGGATGACCGCCGGTTTCGGAGCCGAGGTGGCGGCAGTCGTCGCGCAGGAAGCATTTTTCAATCTCGACGCGCCAATTCAGCGCCTCGCGATTCCTGATGTTCCGGTCCCGCACAATTTCGGGTTGATGGATGCGGTAGTTCCGACAGTCGAGTCGATCGCGGCGACAATGACCGAAGTTCTCGAAGCCTAGGAAATTCAAACATGGCAAATCTGGTTGATGTGACAGTGCCGGTTGGTCAGGCTGAGGGAACCGAGTCGGTGGTGTCGACTTGGTTCAAGGCAGTCGGCGATGAAGTGGCCGCGAATGAGCCGCTTCTCGAGATCAGTACCGACAAGGTGAACATGGAAGTCGCCGCTCCAGCAAGCGGACGACTTGCGGAGATACTGAAAAACGATGGCGATCAGGTCGAGCCCGGCGAAGTTCTTGGCAGATTGGAGACAGCTTCTTCAGCATCCGATGCGACGGCGCGGTCGAGTGCGCCGCC
>JBDUEH010000545.1:0-2288 GCA_040002555.1 Gemmatimonadales bacterium
AACGAGCGCGGCTGGTCGGTCGGCGGAGCGATGAGCGATCCGCGCACTGGAGAGATCATCAAGGGGCAGGCGCGTCTAGACAGTCATCGCGCGCGAACTGACTACAATCTTTACGCCGGATTGATGGGAGCTGACGCCGCTGCGGCCGACACCGCTTTCGTTCTTGCGCGTGTGCGGCAGGTCAGTGCTCATGAGGTAGGACATACGCTTGGCCTCGCGCACAATTACATCGCGTCGACGTACGAGCGCGGATCCGTGATGGACTATCCACCACCGCGCGTGCGTCTCGATACAAACGGCAACATCGACATCTCGAAAGCGTACGCATCTGGTCCGGGCGCATTCGATCTCTTCTCGATTCACTGGGGCTACGGAATATTTCCTCCCGGAACCGAGCAGGATTCACTTCGCGCGATCGTCGCCGATGGATTGCGTCGCGGGCTCGTGTTTCTATCCGACGCTGATGCACGGCCCGACTACGCGTCGGACCCGCGAACGAATCTGTGGGACGACGCGTCCACTCCGACGGAATTCCTGAATCATGAAATGGCCGTCCGGCACGTGGCGCTGGCGAAATTCGGTGAGCGCAACATTCGCGTCGGTGAACCGCTCGCGCTTCTTCAGGAGCGGTTCGTTCCGATGTACCTGTTCCATCGCTTTGCTATCAACTCGCTGTCGAAGACAATCGGCGGTATGGAATACGCCAGCTCGATTCGCGGGGACGGCACCGTGGCAACTCATCCCATCGACGGGCCAACGCAACGCAAGGCGCTGAACGTTCTAATTACAGCAATGAGCCCGGCTGAGTTAGCAATTCCAGACACGGTGCTCTCGCTGCTCGGTCCTCGTCCGCTCTCCTACAACCCATACGTCGAGCTGTTCAACAGCCGGACACGTCCCGCGTTCGACGAACTCGGCGCCGCACGCACACTCGCTCAGATGATCGTCGATGGAGTTCTCGAGCGGGAAAGAACCGCGCGAATCGTTCAGTTCTCGTCGAGGGGTGCATCGCCTCTGACGCTCGGCGAAACGATCGACGCGCTTGCGGCGACCTGGAAGTCAGCCGGTTTGGAGAGCGCCAAGATGGCCGCGCTGAGACGCGTATCTCAGCGCGCGGTAGCCGATCGTCTGCTTACGCTTGCAGCCGACAAGGATGCCGCTCCGGAAGTCCGGTCGCTCGTCGAGCTCAAGATGTCCGAGCTTGGGAAGCGTGCGCGTGGTCTCTCAGCCTCCGGGACCGAATCTGAGCGGGCGCATTGGACTGCGATTGCCGCCGACTTCAAGCGATGGATAGAGCGACAGGAGCTTCCGACCCCGAGCCCGGCGCTCCGTCCGCCGCCAGGCGATCCGTTCGGTATGGAATGGTGATGATTGGACTCTGATCGTGCTCGTTACAGCTGCCCTTGGCCTACCGGTTGTTGCGGAGGCTCGGGCAGCTGAGAGACCGCCCTGCGGAAAGCGGGATAGCTGGAAAGATTCTGAACCAACCCGGCGACGTGGTCGGCGCCCTTTTTTGCGATCAGGCGGCGCGCCTGCTGGACACGCGATTCCTCCAGCGGATGCGTAGAGAACCATCCCTCGACAATCGATGGCTGAGTCTTGCGCTGTTCCATCAATACTTCGAACAGGGCGGGGATTCCTTCAGGGTCGAAGTTCACATGAAGCACATTTTCGACTGCTTCTGAATCCGCCTCGAGCTCATCCTTCCGACTGTACCGGGAAATCATCGCGCTGCCGCCAATGTTGATCGCCGCCCGCGCAACGTCACTCTTGCAGATGTTGGTGAGCGTACACGCCAGCGACGCGACGACGCCGATTTTCTGTTGTTGCTGCATTTGCTTCACCGAGTGTCGCTCGATGACGTGCCCAATCTCGTGCCCAAGCACACCGGCGAGCTCATCGGCCCGCCCAGCCGACTCGATCAGCCCGCGATTGACGTAGATATATCCGCCAGGCAATGCGAAGGCGTTGACCTGATGAGAATTGACGATGTAGAAGTGCCACTGGAGGTCGGATCGGCTCGTGTGACTCGCGATAGTGTCGCCGAGTTCGTTGATGTACGAATTGATGTAAGCATCCTCGACGATCGGCAGTTGCGCGGCAACCTCTCGCGCGGTCTGCTCCCCCATCTGCGATTCCTGTTCGTTGGAAACGGCACAGGCGTTTAGAACGGCGATTCCAAAAGCAGCGCAAGCCACAGAGGCGATTTTCATGGCTCAGCAAAAGGCAAAAGCTATTCCAAGGACGAACCCGAACGCTGCCAGCTAGATTTTCCCGATGCCTTCAGA
>JBDUEH010000546.1:0-2287 GCA_040002555.1 Gemmatimonadales bacterium
AGCGACGCGACCTTGCCGGGAGTGTCCTTGCCTTCGAGCGACGTCAGGTCGACCATCGAGACAGCGGTGGTCAGTCCCCACAGCTTCGATTTCTTCTTGATCGAGCGAGTCTGGAATTTCGCGACGCGCTCCTCTATCCCCACCTGATCGACGGTGCCGACGTCCTCGAACAGGCGACGGAAAGCGGGTTTCTGTGCAGTAGCCATTCTGTTCGAAATATCATGGCTCACATGAACCATCGCTACTATAGGGTCAGCAATCCACGCCGAGGCCACCTTGTAAGGAAATCATCAAAACCCGGCCATGGCGTTGACGGGCACTCGTGATGACACATAACATGTTATCCGATGCGTGACGCATATTTGTCAAGTTTGCGCGTGGTTCCGACCAGCTACTTCGTCTACTCCTCCATCTCTTTCTACGGGCCGGAGCGCGACGGAGAGATTCCCGGCACCTGGTTCGTGCGCGCACTTGGCGAGCTCGGACGATCGGCCGAAGCGGTGCGGATGGAGCTGTACCGGATGGAGCGCGACGGCGAGCTGACGGCGAAGAAGGCAGGACGGGTGAAACTCTATCAGCCGACTGCCGTCGCCCGCGCAGAAGTCGACGCAGGGCTTCGCAAGATTATGGGCGAACCGGCGAGAAAATGGAACGGCAGGTGGACGATCGTCCATTTCCAGTTCACATCGAAGCAAAGAGTCGCACGCGATCGCTTGCGATCGCTGCTGCAAGTCGAGGGGTTCGCGCCAATCGGCGATGGACTCTATCTGCATCCCCGGCACCCGAGTGCTGGACTCGTGGCTGCTGTGAAATCGATGAAGGCGGAGAAACAGCTAACGCTCTTCACTGGTGCAGAGGTGGCGCGAAAGGATATTCGCGTCTTCGCTGCCGCGACGTGGGATCTCGACGCCGTGAGCCAACGCTACACCGAATTTCATTCGCGCTTTGCTCCTCTAGAGCGAAAAGCAAAAACGCTTTCCGCCCCCCACGCTTTCGCTGCTCGGTTCGCTGTGGTCTTCGACTACCTTAGTGCCGCATGGGCCGATCCGGAGTTGCCGAGCGAGCTGCTTCCACCATCGTGGCCGGGCGACAAGGCGAGGAAACTCGCGCAGTCGCTTTACCGGCAACTCCTGCCTGAGGCAATTCGACATGCGCACGCGATCGACAACAATTAGGGCGAGCCTGTTTCTCGCAGCTGTCCCAATCCTCGCGATGAACCGCGTTTCACCAAAGTCAACAGGCTGCGCACCGTACGATCGCTCAACGACTGCATTCGAGCACGCGACGGTTTTCACGATGACGGACACGGTCCCGCATCATGATTTCACCGTCCTTATCAAGAACGGGCGAATCACCTGGGTCGGACCTTCGTCGAGAGCGACAATCCCGTTTGGCGCGAGGCGAATCAATGCTACGGCCAAGTTCATCGTGCCTGGACTTGCGGACATGCACGTCCACATGGAGGCGGCCGACACCCTGCTCTACCTCGCGTACGGCATCACGCAGGTGAGAGAAATGAATGGGACGCCCGAGCTTCTTGCTCTTCGCAACAACGTGTGTCGCGGTTCCGCGCTCGGCCCGTCGATGTCCGTGAGTGGACCACTTCTCGCGGGCATGAAACAGAGATGGCGTCACGTGCTTGTGGAGACTCCTGATTCCGCGACGAAGCTCGTTGCATCGGAGAAAGCGGCGGGATACGACGCGATCAAGGTCTATGATGGACTCACCGCAGAGACGTACTCAGCGATCGTGAAGAAGGCGGCTGAGGTCGGACTGACCGTTGTCGGGCACATTCCGAATTCAGTCGGACTAAACGGAGTCCTCGCCGCTCATCAAAAATCTCTCGAGCACGGAGACCAGGTTCTGTCTGCAGCGCTCGGACACAATGGCGACTCAGCCCAGCTGGCTGCAGCGACAAGGCGCATTGCAGCCGCGGGAAGCTGGGTTACCCCAACGCTGGCAGTAGAGCGTGTTCTGGCGACAACAGGAACGAAGGGGTATGACGCCGCGATCAACCGACGCGAAGTTCAATACGTTGACGAGGGAATGCGCGGCTGGTGGATGTCACTGAACAAACCACGCAATGGCACCGAGCTATCGCCTGACGAATTCGCATCGAAGAAGTCCGCCGAGTACTACGGATACAAGCAGGAGCTCATCCGCGAGCTCTATCGCGCCAAAGTAAACTTGCTCGCCGGCACCGACACGCCGAATCCGTTGATGATTCCCGGCTATTCGCTGCATGACGAGCTGGCGGCGTGGCAACAAGCCGGGCTTCCGACGAGTT
>JBDUEH010000547.1:0-2285 GCA_040002555.1 Gemmatimonadales bacterium
CGGTTGGCGGAGTTTTGTCGGCCGTGTTTCCGCCGATTACTCCCGATGCGTCGGCAGGCCGTGACGAGTACCGCGAAGAAGACTGCCGCGAGTGCTTTGCGGCCGCCACCGAAGCGGTGAAGAATGTCTCCGCTCATGTGAGGCCTACTTCCGAAGAGCGGTGGCCGAGGCATTGGCACGAGCGGTGAGCGTACGCTCGCCTTCGTCAATGATGTGCGGTGTGACAAGGATCAGCAGGTCGCGCTTTTCTTCCGACTTTCTGGTGGTGCCAAAGAGCCTTCCAACGATTGGCAGATCGACGAGCAGCGGAATTCCCGACTTGGAGCTCGTCACCTGAGTTACTGTCAGTCCGCCGATCACCGCCGTCTCGCCATCGCCGACGAGAAGCTGATTATCAGCGCGCTGCTTTCCGAAAATGAATCCGACGTCGGACGATGCGAGCTGCGCATCCGAATTCTCGGCGTGCAGCTTGAGCAGGATCTGACGGTTGTTAGTGATGTGCGGCGTAACAGTCAGAATGATTCCGACTTCCTTGAGCTGAACCGTTGCACGCGGGATGTTCGTCGCGCCAGCTCCGCCCTGCTGCTGTGTCCCGACGTCCAGAACGCGAATTGGGATTTCCTGTCCAACCAGAATCTCCGCCTGGCGATTGTCCAGCGTCACGATGCTCGGCTCTGCCTGAAGATCGGCGAGTCTCACTTCCTGAAGTGCGTCGAGGAAGCTCGTCAGCTGGAACTTTCCAAGCGCCGCCGAGAACACGAGCTTGAGGGCGGGATTGACGACTCTCGAGTTCGCGTTGGCAATCGCTGCCAGGGCATTACCGCCAAGGAGGACACGGTCACCCGAGAAGGGTTTGCCGCCACCGAACGAATCGGGAACGCCATCGCCATTGCTGTCGATCGGCTGATTCGTTGATGGATCGATCCGTTGAACGAGGCCGCTGAAGAACTGGTCGTTTCCGGTTCCGAGGTCGTAGGAGAGGCCAAGCTCTTCAATGTCCGTGCGATTTACGAAGATGATCTTCGCCTTGATCGCGACCTGCGGCGTGCGGACGTCGAGATTTTTTACGTACGAAAGCAAGTCGGCCATCCGGCTTGGCGTCTCGGTGATTACCAGGGTGTTAGTTGCCGTATCGGCGGCCACTCCACCGCGGGCAATGCAACTCGTTTGCGCGTTCTGCTGCGACTGCGACACGCTTCCGGACGAGCAGTCGCGCGACAGGAGACTCGTCAGTGTTGGAACGAGCGACGCTGCGTGTGCATAGTTCACCGCGACGAGCTGAGTGACAAGTGGCTCGGAAGCCTGCTTCGAAGCAATGTTCTTGTAGCTGTCTACTGTGATAATGCCGGAGATCGCGTCTTCGGCCGCAGCGAGTCCCTGGCCCTGGAGAATTGCGCGCAGCGCGACATCCCACGGCTGGTCCTTGATTTCGGCAGTGATGCTTCCAGCGACATCCTTTCCAACGACGATGGTGCGCCCCGAGAACGTGGCTAATGCAGCGATGACATCGCGGATGTCGGCATCCTGATAGGTGACAGTGATGCGCGGCTGATCGGATGCCACTGTTGCCGGCGACAGGTGGAACGAATTCTGCGCGTCCGCCCTGTCGGCGCGCGCGCGGTCGGCTGCGTTGGAATGCTGCGTGATGTTGGCGTCCGGCATCACTGAACTGTAGGAGTCGGCGACATCATCTTTCGGTGCCGGTGCCTTGACGTCAGCGGCTTTGCCTGCAACCGTTTTCGTGTCGACCGGTTTTGTGTAGTCGTTGACCGGAGTGGCGGGTGCTTTCGCGACTGTGGTCTGTCCTGCCGCATCCGGCGATGAACGCCAGGCAGCAAACTCTGAAGTTCCGCCGGCTACGACGACATGCACCTCGCCATCCTTTCTGACCAGTTCATATGGATGAGCTGCATCGAGCTCGATGACGACGCGAACGACGTTCGGCTTGAACATCGCCGCGCGAACGTTCGTCACCCCGCCTCTAGCTACACGATCGTATCGCGGCGAGAGCCCGAGCGTTGCGCCCTTCAGATCGACCACTATGCGATAGGGCGATTCGAGCGCGAAGTCGTCGACTTCAACCGACGGGTCAACGCCGATGACTATCTCAGCGCGGCCAGCCGCCGAAACTACACTCACGGCTTTAATAGCCGGAGCGGTCGGCGCTACGTTGGCTGGAGCTGGGCTCTCAATGCGTACGCCCGCTGCCTGAAGGGTGCCGGCAACCGGTACAAGCGCGAGAGCGGCACAAGCCGCCAGAAACTGCCTCATTGCGTCCTCACTTT
>JBDUEH010000548.1:0-2283 GCA_040002555.1 Gemmatimonadales bacterium
CGCCGAGCACTGCTGTAACCGGATCGAGCAGTCGCGACTTCCAGCCGCGCGCCTTCGATCTCTGAACGGCCTGCGCAGATGAGAACAGCCCGGTGGTCCCGGCGGTCGAGTGACCAAGCATCGCCTGCGCAAAGTCGTGCGCAGTGGCGAACCGATCGGCAGGAAGTTTTTCGAGCGCACGCTGAACTGCGAACTCTACATGCTCGGGAATCGACGGCCGGCTGGTGCGCATCGGCCGCGGCCGCTCCGTCAGCATTCGTGCAATTATCGCCTGCGACGTGCTCCCGATATGCGGAGGCTCGCCGGTAAGCATTTCATATGCAACAGCGCCGAGTGAATAGATGTCGCTGCGTCCGTCGATGACGCGATCACCAGTTGCCTGCTCCGGACTCATGTACTGCGGAGTGCCGAGCGACAAACCAGTCTGCGTGATTCGGTTTCCTCCGGCGTTGCTGACGGCGAGCGCAATCCCGAAATCGGCGATCACCGGCTGCCCCGCCTGGAGAAGAATGTTCTCCGGCTTGAGATCTCGATGGATCACCCCGTGCGAATGCGCGTAGTCGAGCGCATTCGCAATCGCGACAGTCATCCGTACAGCTTCATCCACCGGCAGCTGTTTCTCCCGGGTGAGCCGCGACCGAAGCGTCTCACCGTCAACAAACGGCATTACGTAGTAGAGCAGCCCATCTGCCGCGCCCGAGTCGAAGAGCGGCAGGAGGTTCGGATGCTGGAGATTCGCCGTGACCCTGATCTCGGAAAGAAATCGCTCTTCGCCAAGCACTGCGCCAAGCTCGGGATTGAGGAGCTTGAGGGCGACAGGCCGGTCGTGACGGAGATCCTGAGCTAGGTAAACTGTCGCCATTCCACCAGCGCCGATCTCGCGCTTGATGTCATAACGGTCTGCCAGCGAATCCTTCAGATGTGCTAAGGCGTCCATGGTCCTCGACGAGGGATCGGGCGCGTCAATATGTCACCGATGCCGGTGGCTTACCACTACCATTCACGGCCCCTACGACCGTGGGACTTCTCGTCTAGGTTGAACTGGCCAGGTGCTGCTGATATTCGTCGCGCAGCTTTGTTTTCAGAAGCTTACCGGTTGCCGTGTGCGGCAGCTCATCGGCGAACACGAGCCAGATCGTAGGCACTGCCGCAGACATCGTGACGCCTTCTTCGTAGATGAGGTGCTGAAGACTTTCAGGGTCGAGCTTTAGTCCGGGCAGCACAAGCTTAGCGCCCTCGAGCGCGGCCGAGTATGGGAGACCCCACGCCGTGTCGTGAAACATCGACGCGATCGGCATGACCGTGTCGCGCGACGACAGATCCAGCGCGTCGGGCATAGCGCAAGCCATCGAGTGAAGAACGGTAGAACGATGACTGTAGAGCACGCCTTTCGGATCGCCTGTCGTTCCGGACGTGTAGCAGAGGCCGGATGCCGAGTTCTCATCGATTCCGGCCAACTGTAGCGGGTTGGCTGGCCGTCGATGAACTCCTCGTAGCAGATAAGATTCTCGAGCGAGGATTCGGGCATCGAGTTTCGGTCGCAAAGGGCAATCCACCCTTTGACGACTTTGCAGTCCGCTTCATGCAGCTCGATCATCCGAATGAATGCCGGATCGAACAATACGTACGAATCGGCAGCGTGATTGACCGCGGCGAGTCGTATGAGTGATGACACGAGCAGCGGCGTTTCCATCATCAGGCCGCATTACATCTCCGGTGAAGTGCCCGACATCGATGCCTGCGTCAACGGACTGACGCCGCGTATTTGCTCTCGACCTGCCGAAGCACTGCTTGAAACCGTGGCTCTTGGCTCAGCGCGTCGTACCTGGGATCAACTCTCAGAAATACGAGGCCGAGTGAATGCTCGCGCAGTCCCTCTTCGATGTAGTCAAGCGCCAGCCCTTTGTCTCCAGCCGCGCTTGCGGCGATAGCCATTGTGAGCGCTTGCAGATAACGCTCCTTCGCCCGCGCCTGCATGCGGCTCAATATCGCCCGGGCTTTGTCGGGCTTCCCTGCCCGAGCCTCGGCCCACGCGAGGGAAGCAACATCAATACCGGCCTCAGCGTCGATCACATCAGGGAACTGAGAAAATGCCTCGTCGAACTTGCCCTGGGCCGCGAGAGCGACCCCAAGCTCGTTACGGGCCGGCACGTTCGACGGATCGCCTGCTACGACCTTACGAAGCTCCGTTTATGCCTCGGTAAATCGACGCAGGTAGGTCAGGACGCTTCCGACACGAGTATTGATGATGGGCGAGAGAGGGTCAAGCGAGTGCGCTCTTCG
>JBDUEH010000549.1:0-2280 GCA_040002555.1 Gemmatimonadales bacterium
TCCCCTTTACGCAGCACTCCGGAGTCAATTTGTCGTCGCATTTCCCGGAAACGTTCGGTGCCCTCAAGCGGTCGAAATGGGCCCAGCCAGAGCTCGCCTTTCGGTCGGTCAAGGACGAGCTCAGATCGAATCTTCTCGCCAGACTCGCCCGCGGCGGACCGCTGTTCGAGGGCGTGGTCGGCTATGAAGACACCGTCATGCCTCAGATCGTCAATGCGCTTCTCTCCCGCCACAACCTCATCCTCCTCGGACTGAGAGGCCAGGCCAAATCGCGGATACTGCGTGCGATTACGACCCTCCTCGATGACGTCATTCCGATCGTCGCCGGCAGCGAAGTCAACGATAATCCGTTCGCGCCGATCTCCCGGTATGCGCGGAACCTGCTGGATGAATGTGGAGAAGCGACGGCGATTGCCTGGGTAGGGCGAGATAGCAGATTTATCGAAAAGCTCGCCACTCCGGACGTCACGGTCGCCGACATCATCGGCGACGTTGACCCGATCAAGGCCGCCCGCGGCGGGCATGTCCTCTCTGACGAGCTGACGATTCACTACGGAATGCTGCCAAGGGCAAACCGCGGAATCTTTGCGCTCAATGAGCTTCCTGACCTCGCCGGCAAGGTTCAGGTGAGTCTCTTCAACATCATGCAGGAAGGCGACGTCCAGATCAAAGGGTATCCGATCAGGCTCCCGCTCGACGTCCTGCTTTGCTTCACGGCTAATCCTGAGGACTACACCGCGCGCGGAAAGATCATCACTCCGCTCAAGGACCGGATCGGAAGTGAGATCCAGACGCACTACCCGGAAGAAGTCTCTACGGGAATGGCGATAACCGAGCAGGAAGCGTGGACTGACCGCGGCGCGAAGCCGGTTCGCGTTCCGGACTTCATCGCGGAAGTCGTGGAGCGCATCGCGTTCGAGGCACGCGAAGACAAGCGCATCGACAAGCGCTCCGGTGTGTCGCAACGCATGCCGATCACGGTGATGGAAAACATTGTCTCCAACGCGGAGAGACGCTCGCTTGCAACCGGCGAGACCGATATCGTTCCCAGAATTGGCGACATCTACGCGGCACTGCCCGCGATCACCGGCAAGATCGAGCTCGAATACGAAGGCGAGCTGGTGGGCGGACACAACATCGCCAGAGAGCTCATCCGTCGCGCGGCCGACGCAACGTTTCAGGAACGTACCGGCGGAGTAAACAGTGATGATATCGTCATGTGGTTCGACGCAGGCGGAGCGCTCCAGGTGAACGACGACGTATCTGCGACCTCCGTTGTAGACGGATTTCGTTCGGTTCCGGGACTTCTTGGGATCGTCGAGCTGACCGCGCTCGCGGACAAGGATGACAAGCCTCTTGTCGCCGCGGCGTGTGAGCTCGTGCTCGAGTCCCTCGTCGCTCGCCGAAAAATCTCGCGAAGCGACGCTGGGCTTTACACGAGATCGCACGAAGAGAAGCGGCGCCGGCCCTACCAGGAATAGATGTCCATAGTCACCGTTTCCCGCCTCTACGGGTCCGGTGGTTCGGAGGTCGCCGCCCGAGTGGCAAGCTCGCTCGGGTGGTCGCTCCTCGACAACGCAGTCGTTGACGCGGTTGCTGTACGACTCGGCGTGACCCGGGACTCGGTCGCCGCTCGCGAAGAGCGAGTTCCCTCCCTCGTCGAGCGCCTTGTGGAGGCGATGGCCCTCGGGTCGCAGGACTGGGTGGGGGCCCTGAGCGGCGGAAAGCGCCCCCCTACCGACGCTCAGATGATTGAGGTTACCCGCCACATCGTTGACGAGGCAATCGCTCGAGGTCCCGCCGTAATCGTGGGACGAGGTGCCCAGTCAATGCTCGCCGAGCGGAGCGACGCACTCCACATTTTTTGCCATGCTCCCCGATCGTCTCTCATCACGCGCTCGATGAGTCGCGACCGAATTGGCGAGGAGGAAGCGGCGAAAGTGGTGGATGACACCAACTCGCACCGCGAACAGTGGGTTCGCAGACACTGGAATCGCGGATGGTTCGATCCGTCGAATTACGACCTGTCTGTCAACACCGAATCGCTCGGGATCGCCGGAGCTGCGGATGTGATTGTAGCCGCCGCCCGAGTGAGATTTGCGCTGAGCTGACGCTAGTCCCGCGGGTTCGTGGCGAAAACGGTCGCTTCGGTTATCATCGCGCGATCGTGCATCTCGAGCATGTCGCAGATGATGCAGGCAATGTCCTCACCCTCGAGCTTGCTTGAATTCTTTGGCCGACTGCCGCCCGCGTTGGCAAAGAAGTTCGTCTGAACTTCGC
>JBDUEH010000550.1:0-2273 GCA_040002555.1 Gemmatimonadales bacterium
AGGTCTCATTCCGCATCGACGCGACGCAGCATCGCATCGACTACCGCTCGCGCTCGCGGATCGGGCTCTTCGATTTCGGCAAGAACAGTTCACGCATGCGCGAGTTCGCCGAACGATTTGGCGCCGGCACAGACTGATCAAGCGGCGCTGAAGGGTACGGTCACGACCGGCCGCCTCTGGCCGGAATGCGCCGGTCGTCTACATAGTCGTCCACGAAGGTAAGTCGGTGAGCGCGGTGGCCACCTGCTCGGGCGCCTACATCACGGTGACATGGCCGACCCCGCCAGCACGCCCCGCTGGCAACCGGAAATAGCGTCGGCGAGCTGCATCGTGAGCCGGGGGTCCGCACAACACGGTCGAGCTCGCCGGCATGCACTCACGGAAGCCAGCGTCTGATGACTGGTCAGCTTTCGAATGCAAGCCGGTCGGAGGCAGACTTCCCAAGCTCATGTTTCGGGTTCCTGCTGGCTATGGCAGATGACCCGTGAGTCCGCAGCACGAGACCATGGTTGGACCAATGGTGCCGCGGCTATCAACAACAGTGTGGATCAATCTGACTTCGGCGTTGACCGACGCAGGCACGTGATGGTCAACTCTCGTCGCGGCTCGGTATTCGCATGAGATGGCCCCTCCATCCTTGCCGCAACGGCAACACAACGAGTCAGCGAACGGATGAGTTCCAGGCAAGGAGGCAAGCATGAGCCAGCGAAATTCAAAGCCGCCCCGTACGACCAGACCCGTACGCCACCTCACTGTGGCCATTCACGCTCCGGACCTTCGATCGCTGCGCGCGATCGTTCGCAGTCATGCGCTGGATTACGGCTGCCGCCCGCACGCAATCGCCGATGTCACCGGGGCGTACTACACCACAGCGCTCGTCTCAGCGGCGGAGCGCGAACGTCTCCGTGGCATCGGCTTGGATGTGCGTGATCTCTTCGATCAGACGAGCGCCGATCGGACATCCAAGACAACGGTGGGGCGAGGAGATCGATTCGACGGTGGAAGGATTGCGCCCCGGGGAGTTGGATCGCGGCCGCGAGGGGACGGGGGCGACCCGGGTCCGATCATGAATCCCGACGAGATCAATTCGGCGATCGACGGTTTGGCGAGCGAGTACGGGATCCCAACCTTCCAAGTCCCGAACGCCACTGCCGAAGGATCCGGGGGGAAAGGGGGCGCGACGAGCAAGGTGGATCCAAGCCGTTATCACGTCTACTTCACCGCTGGCGTTCACGCGCGCGAGCGAGGCGGCCCCGACAACCTCATCTATTTCGTCGCCGATCTGCTGTACGCGCGCAAGCACGCGATCGGTCTGACGTACGGGTCAAAGAGCTACTCCAACGCAGACGTTCTCAAGGCTTTAAACGTTGGCATCGTGTTCTTCCCCCTGGTCAATCCCGATGGCGTCTGGTACGACCAGAAGACAGATTCGCTCTGGCGCAAGAACCGCAACCCGGCGGACTCGACTCCGGGAGATGCCGCGTCAGTCGGAGTCGATATCAATCGCAACTACGATTTCCTGTGGGACTTTCGCCGACACTTTCATCCGTCGGCGGCGGCTGTTTCGTCGCTCGCTTCTGAGCGGCCCGCGGACGAGACGTACCACGGTCGTTGCGCTTTCTCCGAGCCTGAGACGCGCAACGTCGCCTGGGTGTTCGATCAGTTTCCGCGCGTGCGCTGGTACATGGATATCCACTCCGCAGTCGGAGACATTCTCTTCAACTGGGGTGATGACGATGATCAGGTAACGGACCCCTCAATGCAGTTCCTGAACCCCAGTTGGGACGGTAAGCGGGGTCTCCTCGGCGACACCGTGTACCTGGAATGGATCGAAGAGTCTGACTTCGGGAAGATCTCGATCGTGGCTCGACGTGTTGCCGACGCGATGCAATCGGTCGGCGGTCGTGCGTGCCGCCCCATGCAGAGCGTGGGGCTGTATCCGACTTCAGGGGCCAGCGATGACTACTCGTACAGCCGCTATCGCGCGAACGCAAAGCTGAACAAGGTACATGGGTTCACCATGGAGTTCGGATATCCCACCAACTTCTATCCGACTCTGTCCGAGTATCACAACAACTTGAGGGACACCGGCGCGGGTTTGATGGAGTTCTGCTTGGCCGCGTCTGACGCCGGCCTGTGAGCAAGGGTATTTCGCGTCGGTAATGCTCGTAGTCGCGCGTGTCGCCCGAGGACTACCGCGTCCGCTAGCGGGGTGGTGCAATGGCAGATGACGTCGCCGACCTAAGCAGACGCTCGCGAACGTCCGCTTGTGG
>JBDUEH010000551.1:0-2272 GCA_040002555.1 Gemmatimonadales bacterium
CTCCGCCTCAGGTTTGACGCACCCACATGCAACGTAACTCGTTAGAAAGTATGACTTTACTAAAAACGTGTCAAGTTGCTTTGGGGTGTCCAGAGGCCTTGAGCAAACGTGTCTAGCGCGACTCTATCGCCCTGATGAACTCGTCGAAATGAGGCACGGCGTCATGTGGTCCCGGAGCGGCCTCAGGGTGATACTGCACGCCAAATACAGGCAGCGAGCGATGTCGCAGCCCCTCGACGGTGCCGTCGTTGAGGTTCACGTGAGTCACGTCGAGCTCGCTACTTCCCTTGATTCCGGATGCGTCCCCTTCGACCGCAAACCCATGGTTCTGCGAAGTGATCAGGACTCGCCCCGACCTGAGATCCTTGACCGGGTGGTTGCCGCCACGATGGCCGAACGGAAGCTTTGAGGTTGAACCCCCGAATGCCATGCCGAGCATCTGGTGACCGAGGCAGATGCCGAAGACGGGCGTGCCGCTAATTGCGAGCTCCCGCACGACATCAGGACCGTAACTGATCGCCTCCGGATCGCCCGGACCATTCGAGAGAAAGACTCCATCCGGCCTTTCTGCCAACACCTCTGCGGCGGAAGTCTGAGCCGGTACGACCGTGACTCTGCTGTCATGATCGGCAAACAGACGAAGGATGTTCCGCTTGATGCCGAAATCGTAGGCGATGATGTGACGCGTGGCGGATGGATCGCCCCATGTATATCTGTTCTTTGTCGAGGCTGGCGTCGCGAGGTCGAGGCCCTCCATCGACGGGCATGCCTCGAGTTCCGCGACCGCCTCGGCGGAAGGATTCGTGCCGGCGCCGATCACGCCCCTCATTACTCCAGCCGACCTCAAGTGCCGAGTGAGGCGTCGGGTGTCAATCTCTTGCAGGATCGGCACATCGGCGGCCGACAACCAAGATTCCAGGTCGCCTGTTGCACGCCAGCTCGAAAACGTTCTAGAGAGCTCTCGAACCACCACACCGGCCACCTGCGGATGCGCCGATTCAGGATCGTCAGTGTTGATGCCGTAGTTTCCAATTTGAGGCGCAGTCATGACGACGATCTGACCACCGAACGAGGGATCGGTGAACATCTCCTGATAGCCGGTCATGTTCGTGGAGAAGACGACTTCGGCGACGGTTGGAGTCGCTCCGGCGCTCTTGCCAGATCCGTTTCGAAGCCGGCCAAGAAAAAGGGTTCCGTCCTCTAGGAGGAGGAACCCCGGCTGAGTTTGCGAGTCGTTCAACTCAGCTCGTCTAGCGCTTCGGCTGACCAGCGGGCGGCGTCGTCGCCGGAGCCGTGGTTGCGGGGCTGGTCACCGGCGGTGTCGCGACAGCGCCCTTGGCCGGCGTGAGCGGACCCGACGGAGCAGTCGTGAGAGGCAGCTGAGTGGCCGGTGCCGCAGGAGCCGCTGGAGCAGGTTGTCCAAACGTGTCTTCGAGAACTGACTTCGGCACCTGAGTGCGCGTTGACATGATCTGGAGAACGAACGCCAGGAACAGGAAAATCCCCGCGCCCCACCATGTTGCGGTAGTGAGGAGAGTTCCAGCCTGACGAATTCCAATGAAGGCGTCGGGCGAGGAGCTTGCACCACCGAAATTGGCGGCAAGTCCGCTTCCCTTGCCTGACTGGAGCAGGATCGCCGCAATCAATACGACTGCGTCAATCAAAAGAACTACGAGAAGGATGTTATAGAGCATTTAGCTTTTTTAGGAGACACGACGGCAGCCTTCAATATCACGGTTTGCGGCGGGGTGAGTCAACAGCTTGGAACTACTTTCGCCGCTGAGGCCGCCGAGAAAGACTGAGAACGAAGTGGGGACTAGGGACTAGGCGCGCGCTACTGCTAACCACGAACCTGCATCGAGACTCGCGCCGCCAACTAACAATCCATCGACCTCCGGGGCGGCGAGTAACGACGGTGCGTTGGCCGGCGTCACGCTTCCACCGTAGAGAATTGGAGTGGTTCGTCCACGGTCACCACAAATCGACCTGAGCTCTTTGCGAATCACCGTGTGCATCGACGTGGCGTCCTGCGGCGTAGCGGTCCTGCCAGTGCCGATTGCCCAAACCGGCTCGTATGCTATCATCACGTCGCGACTGTTGAGGTGCGCCATTCCTGACAAGCCCGCGCGAAGTTGTTGCACAACGACCGATTCGGCGTTGCCGGCCTCGCGCTGGTCCAGCGACTCTCCGACGCACAGCAGCGGTGTGATGCCGCCACGCTCGATCGCTGCGCACTTAAGTCCGGTTTCTTCGTCGGTCTCTCCGAAAACGT
>JBDUEH010000552.1:0-2271 GCA_040002555.1 Gemmatimonadales bacterium
TGGATTCTTTCGGATGAAGATTTCTTCCCGAAGCCGAAGTTCCTCAACCAGTTCCGCATACGCTCGGCGTATGGTGCCTCTGGTGTTTCACCCGGAGCCAACGATGCGCTGCTCTTCTTCTCGGCGCGCAGTGCGAACGTCGCGGATCAGGGATCGCCTGGCGCCACCTTCAATGCTGTCGGAAATCCGTCGCTCAAGCCTGAGCGCGCGGTGGAGTTCGAGGGCGGCTTCGACCTGGCAATGCTCGACAACCGCTTGTCGCTGGAGTTCACGGGCTATCGCAAGCGCACCCGCGACGCGCTGATCCAGAGGGTGCTGCCGGGTTCGCTTGGCATCACCGCGAATCGCTTCGAGAATATCGGCTCCGTTCGCAACGAGGGCTTCGAGACGTCGCTGCATGCGCAGGTAGTAAAAACCCGCAACTTTGGGTTTGACTTCGGCGTGAACCACTCGATCAACGACAACAAAATCCTTCAGCTCGAGAACAACGCCGCTGGCGAGCCAATTAAAATCATCGTCTCTGGCCAGATTCAGCACCGGGTTGGATATCCGCTGAATGGCTACTGGCACACTGCAATCACTGGGTTCAGTGACAAGAACGGCGACGGCCTCATTACCCAGGACGAAGTCACCGTCACCGATACGGCCGTCTACCAGGGCCGTCCCGTTCCCCATGTCGAGATGTCATTCAGTCCCGGTGTTGACCTGTTCAACAACATCGT
The DNA here is from genome assembly GCA_040002555.1 of Gemmatimonadales bacterium. Taxonomy (GTDB): domain Bacteria; phylum Gemmatimonadota; class Gemmatimonadetes; order Gemmatimonadales; family Gemmatimonadaceae; genus UBA4720. The sequence goes on from JBDUEH010000552.1 coordinate 723, forward strand.
TCGGATTACTGCCGGATTCGACTACAAGGGCGGCTTCAAGCTCCTGAATGGTACCGAGCGTATCAGGTGCCAGAGCCGCAACAACTGCCGCGGGCTCTCCGATCCTTCGGCGCCCTTGTTCGAGCAGGCACGCGTCGTTGCGCTGCGCGATCACCCCTCCAAGACGCAGGGCGGCTTCATCGAGAAAGGGGACTACACGAAACTCCGCGAGCTTGCGATCACACTGACACCACCGCCGGGTTGGGGACTGGCGCGCGCGTTCCGGGCGGATCGGTTGAGTCTGACTTTCGCTGGACGAAACCTCCATACCTGGACCGACTACACGGGCATCGACCCCGAGGCGGGATACCTGAGTGGTGGTAACGGCAACGACGTCCAGAACGACTTCCAGACCGCGCCTCCCCCGCGGTTCTACACACTTCGACTCAACGTTGGATTCTGAGGATAAAATGAAAACCGGAAAACTCGCCGCACTTGCGGCACCGCGCTCCGGGGCCTCAGGGTCCACCGGACGAAAACTGTTCATGATCGCTGCAGTATCGATGGCGTTCCTTTCGGCCTGCGATAACGCGCTCACCGTCGTCGATCCGGACGTGATCGATGCCACCAAGGTGCAGTCTGCAGAGGCCGCTGAGGGACTGCGACTCGGCGCGCTCGCGCGCCTGAGCCTCATGACGAGCGGGGGTGAATCGTCATTTCACATCCCCGGACTGCTGGCTGATGAGTTCAGATCGGGCGACACGTTCGCCCAGCGCAATTCCGCAGATCAGCGCAGCGTCAATGAGGACGCAACCACTATCAGCGATATGTGGTACGACGTCAACCGGACACGGACGGCGGCGAATCAAGCGATCGAAGCGTTGCGGAAGTACCCACCGGCTCTTGCGGCTTCCTTGCCGCAGAACCAGTCCAATATCGGCCTCATGTACTGGATCCGCGGTTTTGCCGAGACGGCGATCGCAGAGAATTATTGCAACGGTACGCCGGTCAGCAGCTTCGACCTCGAGGGTTCGGTCATCACCTACGGAAGTCCTGAGTCGAACGATCAGGTGTATGCCCGCGCAATCGCGAGCTTCGATTCGGCAGCGCTCACCGCGGCGGCAACTCCGCGTGGTGACACGGTGCGAATGCTCGCGCGGATCGGCAAGGCTCGTGTCCTTATGAATCAGGGGAAATTCACTGAAGCCGCAGCGCAGATCACGGCGTCGCCGGCGATTCCGACAACCTTTCGATATGTCATCTATCATCAGGAAGCGGTGTCGGGCACGCCGGTAAACCAGATCTGGGCACTGAACAACTCCGGCCGGCGTTATGTAGTTGGCGACCGGGATGGCACCGTCGGGCTAAACTTCGCTTCGGCTGGAGACCCGCGAGTGCCCGTGTGTCGTGGCAGCGATACGCAATGCAGGGGCTTCGGCGTGGCCAACTCCACGTCGTTCGACAACAACTTTGGCGCATCTCCAAGAATCGGGGGGCCATTCTACGTGCAGTTGGTGTGGCCGACGCGCGACGACGATGTTGCAATCGTGAACGGAGTCGAAGCGCGGCT
>JBDUEH010000553.1:0-2265 GCA_040002555.1 Gemmatimonadales bacterium
GCATAAAGCAGGTGACCGTCCGCATACCGCGCATACACGCCACGGAATAAAACATTGATTTTTCCGGAGCTGAGATTCAGCGCAGCTATGTCGTACTGGTCCTCGTCTCCGCGACGAAGGATTGTGAAAACCAGGCTCTTTCCGTTGGGAAGTACGTCAATCCAACCGTGGTATTGTTCGCCTGCGGCCGAGTCAACGCGCGTTACCTGCTCGATCACTCCGCCGCCGGGCGGTACGCGTCGGATGCCTCCCCTCCGAACGAAATAAACCGAACCGTCGGGGCCGAAGTCGCCGCCAAGCGCGATGGTAGAATCTGACGCGAGTGTCTGCCGTGGTCCGCCTCGTAGCGTAACGGTGTATAACGCGGGCGGGTTCGACCGGTAGAATGCGACCACCTGCCCATCCGCAGAGAGGAACGGGGAATCGCCACCGTTTGTGCCCGGCACTCGCGTCGCGGTGAGGGCATCGAGTGGGCGCACCCACAGATCGACGTCTCCACCGCCGGGACCGGTGTAGACCATCTCGGATCCGTCCTGCGACAACGCGAAGAGAATGCCCGGCTGTTGCTGGAGCAATGCATCCTGCGGCAGCGAAATCGGGAGCCGCATTAACGGCGAAGCCGCGGGCGACTTGCGCATCCATCCCCAGCTCGCAGCAACAAGCGCCAGCACCAGCGCGACACCAAGCGGTATGGTGAGGCGTGACATCAATCGTGCGGAAGCGCTGGCATTGCCCGCGCCTCCTGCCATGTCATCGCGGCGGTAAGCGGGATTTTTCAGCGCATCGGCGAAGGCCTTTGCACTGTCGAACCGGTCCGCCGGAAGTTTTTCGACCGCTGTCGCAATCGCCGCTGCGATATTGGTCGGGACAGACTTGCGAAGCTTGGTAACCGGCGCTGCTTCCTCCGTCACGATCTTCATGATGATCTGCTGAGCCGACGCGCCAGTGTGCGGCGGGTTACCGGTCAGCATTTCGTAGAGCACGCTACCGAGCGAGTAGATGTCGGAGCGGTTGCTGATTCCCTTCTCGCCAGTCGCCTGTTCGGGACTCATGTAATGCGGTGTCCCGAGCGACAGTCCCGTCTCGGTCATCCGCCCGCCTGCCGCCGCGCTAAGCGCGAGCGCGATTCCGAAGTCCGCGACCATCGGACGTCCATCGTGCAGCAGGATGTTCTCCGGCTTGATGTCGCGGTGGATCACGCCATGTCGGTGCGCGTAGTCGAGCGCGTCGGCCACGTCGGTCGTGATCTTTACCGATTCATCGATTCCGAGCTGCGTTTCGCGATCGAGTTTGCTGCGGAGAGTTTCGCCCTGGATGTAGGGCATCACGTAGTAGAGGAAACCGTCAGCGGTGCCGGAGTCGAAGAGCGGAAGGATGTGAGGATGCTGCAGCGCCGCAGTGGTCTTGATCTCAACTACGAACCGCTCGGCTCCAATGACGGCGGAGAGTTCGGGCTTCAATACTTTGAGCGCAACCTTGCGGTCGTGCTTCAGGTCGTCGGCGAGATACACCGTGGCCATGCCGCCTTCGCCGAGTTCTCGCTCAATGCGGTAACGATCAGCGAGAGCGGCGGTGAGGCGTTCCAGATTAGGCAAGGCTATTGGTATGGATGTGATCCAGCAGGCGGACAAGGTGATTCGGCGAAGCAGTCGCCGCCAGAGCTTCTTCGCGTGAACGATTACAACACGACCAACCAAGAAGAGACATCATCGCGCCATTTTCCTTTGCGTTGGGATCTGATCGAACCAACTATCAAGCGCGGGTTACTCGACTACTGCTGGATAAATCCGGCACAAAAAAGGTGTGTGTTCTATTGTTTCCCCGTTCAATTCTTAACACGGGCAAACTCTGATGACTGAATCAACAGCCGCTCCCACGCCATCAGGTGCCAGCGTGTGGGAAGACTTCGTAGACATTTTCACGAATCCTTCTGCCGTGTTCGAGCGGCGGCGCGATGGTCAGTTCGGCCTCGCGCTGGCGATTTTGGCTGTCCTTACGGGCATTCTTGCATTTGCTCTGCACAACGGACTTGGACCGGGGATGGACGCCGTAATTGCAAAGCAGCAGGCGGCCATCATGGCCAAGAACCCGGCCATTACACAGGACTCAACTCAACTCGATGGCCGGGATGATGGAGAAGACGTCTCAATTCGGAGCGATCATTTTCGTCCCGATCTTTGCATCCTTCAGAGCATCAAACTGCGTCGGACAGACTCGTGAAGTTGAAGTCCTTTGCCTTGATGGCAGGCATAACGATGGGACCAC
>JBDUEH010000554.1:0-2261 GCA_040002555.1 Gemmatimonadales bacterium
ATCCGGCCTCTACGCGAGCTCTACATGCTCGACGAACACGAGGCGGCGATCCTTCGCGGTCGGGATCGCATCGTAGGGACTCGCATCATCGACCAGATACTCCTCGTACTCTGCGATCACAAGGCGGTATCGCTTCCCCTCCCCCGGCACTTCGGGGAGCGTGACGACGCCATTCCATAGCGTCGGCGTGACGAACAGCTTGTCGATCAGTCTCTCCTCGACCAAGGCCTCATACTCTCGCAAATGCAGCAGCTCCTTCGCCCGGGAACGCTGGGCCGCGGCGGTAACTTTCCTGCCCGCGTTCGACACCGCTTTTCCTGGCGTCCCTGCGCTGCTTTCAACAACGGCGTTCGCTTCACGACGCCACCCGAAGTCCTCACCGAATGAAGCATCAAATCGTTCGACCCACACTTCGACCACGCTCGATGCCGCCACTTCGGGCGCATGTACATTGACCACTCGCCCATCGAGTAACCGGTTACTCCTGGCGGGAGCATTCTTCGCTTCCTTATGGGAACTCGAATCGCTGTAAGCAAAGCCGAAGACACTCACATGTCTCGTTCTCGGCTCGCTCGTCTGCATCACGTTCAGCCACCGGTGGGGTACGAGGGGCATGAAATCCGCGAGCACAATATTCGAAAGGTGCGCGCCGTCGAGTGAGACGGGCTGATAGCGAGCGAGAGCGAGGCGAATGAATGGATAGTAGGCCGCACCAAAGTCCACCTCAATGTCACAGTACCAGAGCTGCCTCTCTTCATCGTAGAACACGTCGTGAGGCGCAACCTCGACAAGCGTCTGCGCGCTCGCCTTGCTCAGCTCGGGATGCGTCAGCGCCGTGGTCTTGAATGACCCGGGTGGCTGATCAGCTTCGTCCGCTGGAGCAAAATCGGGGAGCCACTTGCCAGTCGGATCCGGTGCATTCCTCGCGAGCGGAAAGTTGGTGCGCTTAGGAGCGTTGCCGGACACAAAGGAGCTCAACCAGATTGGGTCGTTGCCCCATTGCGTCACGAAGTTCTTCAATGGCTGAGGCGCGGGCTCGGTCGACGGGTCGCCCTTGAACGCTGCCGCGGGAAGTACGACCGCCAGCATCTCACCGTATCCTGTAGAGTTCCACGGACGATTGAGATACACCCTCAAGCCTCCGCCGCGGCGCCAGCTGCTCTGGTTTTCCTGCTCCGATGACCGCACCCAGCCGAACGTCGGCACAACGTAAAGAACATCGGGTGCCGGCGGCGGTGCCGAGCTTGGAATCCAGGTGCGCACTGCATCGCCGGTCACCTTGATGTTCGCATCAGTAGGCTCGGAAATCCCACCGACAGCCGCGGCCAGTACGCCCGGCGGCATGAATTCGCGGAACTTAGTTGTCGCGTCGAGCCAGTATTCGATGCGGCGATAACGAGTGTCGTGAAACTCGTGAATCTTTTTCGGGATGCGGTCGTGGAAGAATCCGCCGGCTCGAATCAGATCGGGTCCCTCGAGCCCGTACTCATGCCCGCCGGCATACGACTTATCGTCGGTGATTTTGACCGAAAAGGCATGATCGGTTCTGGGACGGTTCTCGCCTGAAATTTTTTGGCTGACGTCTTCCAGCGGCTCGTTCCAGCGGGCGAGCAGATCCAGCTGACTTGTGCTCTTGATGCTGCATGCCGCGATGAAATTCGGCAGCGCATACGTTGCTGCGAACGGGCGGTCAACGCTGTGTTTTGATATTTCAGGTGTGACGAGAGGCCTTTGCACCGCATGGACCAGCTCGATGTTTCGCCACGGAGTCAACATCCAGTGCTGGCCGCTGCGCGCCATCTTTTCGAGGCTCGCCTGCTGCGCCGGTGTGAGCCAGCTCCAGATACCCAGCAGTCGCAGAGCCTCTCTCGTCGGCTTCACGCTCAGACGAAGCGTCGCGCGCTCGGCTTTGGGAAGCGGAATAAAAAGCGTCCGCGTCGGTTTGTCGAAACGCGGTTTGTCGCCGGGCTTTTCGTGGAGCTCGATCTTGAACGGTGCTGCGTCGGGCCACTCCGTGCTATCGTAAAGCGGAATCCTGATGACAGTGTCGGACGCAAAGCCAGGGTGGTCGAAGATGCGCGCGGCAATCTCGATTGCGAGCGGATCGGGAAGATACGGCAGAGCTTCGCCCTCTCGCATCACCGCGAAACCCGTCTTCACCGGTGGTCCCTCGGCAAGTGGGCCGGCCGTGACAACGTTTTCCTGGGCAAGCGAGTTGTCCTTTGCAGCCAGCATTGCGAAGAAAGCCGGATCGACGATGC
>JBDUEH010000555.1:0-2257 GCA_040002555.1 Gemmatimonadales bacterium
CTATATAGAACGCACGAGATTGGAAATGCGGCCGAGGCGGCGTTTCTTGCCGCGGGGTTGCCGTGCCGGATGGCGCATGGGCGCGCGCTCGCTGACGATCCAATCGTCGGATATGTAGTCAACGCGCTTCGTGTGATTTCCGACACCGGTGACCCGATTCATCAGGAGGGTTTTCTCAAGGTCGTCCTGCCGAAGGCGCTGTTCGAGGACGCGCGTGTCAAATCGGAGGAAAGCGGGCAGACTCTTGTTGCGCAGCTCGAGCAGATCGCTCGCGCCCTTCCGAAAGAACACGGTGACCGAAGAAAGATCTGGCGCGGATTCTACGCGCTACAAAATCTCGCGGCGCTCGGCTCCATGCACAAAGATCTCTCGACGCTCGTCGATGAACTGCTCTCGCAGCGCGTGGGTGAGTATAGAACTGTTCTTGAAGACAACAGCGATGAACTGAGTGACCCGGCCGAGCACGAAGAGGTTCACACGCTCGCGCGGCGGCTGACTGAGGCAGCCGACAACTCTTGGTCGATCTGGATTCCGCGAATGGGCGGACTCGAGATCGCCCTCAAAGGCATACTCGGCGGAATCGGCCTTAATCGCGTGCAGCTCGGGGGAGTTCCGCCGAAGGACTACATCGGCATCGGCCACTCGGATGCTCCCGTACTCGGAATCGCACTCGGTTTGTTCAAGGCCGCCCAGCTGATACGAAGCTCGGGATTCTCCAATCACTTCCGTGACTTCACCGCTGTGGATCTCGAGACGACCGACAACGATGTATCACGCGCGGAAATTGTGGAAATTGCCGCGGTAAAAGTTCGCGGCGGCGCGATCGTCTCGCACTATCACACTCTCGTGAAGCCGCGAGTGCCGATCGCCGCGGGCGCCTTCGATACGCACGGCATTTCTGCTGAGGAGCTCGCCGACCAGCCTTACTTCGAAGACATGTGGCCGGCGTTTCGCGAGTTCTGCGGCTCCGACGTTCTCGTCGCTCACAACGGACATCGATTCGATTTTCCGATCATGCGACGAATGTCCGAAAACACCCCGCCATTCGTTGCGTACGACACGTTGCTTCTCGCGCGCGAAGTGCGATCAGGTAGCGCCAAGCTCGTCGATCTTGCGAACGCGTACGGCATAGACCCGGGCCAGTCTCATCGTGCGCTCGATGACACGAAAGCGTTGGCACTTGTGTTTCTCGCGCTTGGAGAGGCAAAAGTCGCTCGCGCAAGAAAGACCGCGCTCGATAACCTGCTCGACTATCTGGGAATCGCGCTCGCGCTGTCGAACGAGGAATCGCTCAACGAAGAAGCAATTCGGCTAATGAAACTCACACGCACCTTCGCGCTCGGTCGCTACACGAATTGTCTCGATGTGTATCGAGAAGAGCGCGAGCAATCCGGCGACGACACCATCACGTCAACCGAGGATCTCATCGAGACACTCGGCGGCGAAGACCTGATGCTGCGATTGAGAGCCGAAAAGACGGCGGATCAGCGGTATCCCCAGGCGATGAATCGACTGCGTCCGCTTCTCGATCTCTTTGGCGGACAGCCGTTGCGAGCCCAAATCGTGGGATTCCTCGAGCGCATCGCGTTGTCGAAAATGGATGGCGTCGAGCCGGAAAAATCGCGCGTCAATCTGCTGACGCTTCACTCGACGAAAGGCTTGGAGTTTTCTCGCGTTTATGTCGTTGGTGCAGAAGACTCGGCGCTGCCTGGGGGTAAGGATCCGTCGAAGCGCGAGATCGAAGAAGCGCGGCGTCTCCTTTACGTAGGCATGACGCGGACGAAAGACCGTCTGGTTCTAACGCGCATCGATGAACGTGCGGGAAAACCAACTGGTGGACACCGGTTCCTGGATGAGATGGGCCTGATGCCGGTAGTTCCGTAACTCCCCCGGAGTTCGACAAATCGGACAAGGCCCCATCTTCGGTTCTTTGCCGAGTACCAGGGTGACCGGCCCGAGCTGTCGCCCAGTGTCGGTGAGCACGACACTCAACGTCAAAGTCTTCCCCGAGATCTGTCCAGTAAACTGCGCCGGATGCGTTATTCCGCGATCGATCGGATACGCATCGACGTTGAAAGTCCCAGCCACATCGAAGTGACCATATGCGTCAACAACGATCCGTCCCTTGGTGTCGCCGAGTGTGCAGCCGATGTGCACGTGAGCAGACGTGTCGGTGGCGATGAGGCCCGCGTCATCTCCGCCCCACGTCCCGGTGACGTCGGTGATGGGAGTGCCCGTGGTAGTGGCGCACCCGAAC
>JBDUEH010000556.1:0-2252 GCA_040002555.1 Gemmatimonadales bacterium
CCACGCCAATTCGTTCCTCGGGCATGAGGCCGACCATCGCATTCATCCCGGACAGATTCCCGGCATGCGACAGCATCTCCCGGCCTCTGTAATCCATTACCTGCCAGCCGAAAGCATAGCTCCGAACATGGGTGAACGGATTGAAGGCACGGTAAGCCGAGTCAAGTCTCATGACCGTCTGGGCGGCGTGCGTCTCTATAAAGTTGCGTTTCGAAACGAGCCGCTTTCCGCCAACTCGGCCGCTATCGAGCTCGAAACGCAGCCACTTCACCATGTCCGAGACATTGGAGTTGATGGCACCGGCGGGGGCGGCAGCGTCCATGTTCGTGTACGAAACTGCCTTCACTTGTCCATCTACGATCGCATGGGGTGACGCAACGTTGGCGAGTGCAGGCAGCAGCGTAACGCTCGTATTCGTTTCGGTCATGCCGAGCGGGACGAGGACGCGCTCGTGAATCAGCTGGACCCACGGTTTTCCCGCAGCCGCAGCGGCTGACTGACCGGCGGCGAGATACATCAGATTGCTGTATCCGTAGTGCGTTCGCAGCGGCCACGATGGCTTGAGGTAACGCATGCGACGGAGGAGTTCATCGCTGCCGTAGCCGTAGCCGCCGGTCCACAGCAGGTCGCCTCGGGCGAGGCCGCTTCGGTGAGTCAGCGCATCGCGAAGGGTAAGAGTGTTCGTTAGATAGTCGTCAGCGAACCTGATCGTAGGCAGATACGTCGTGAGCGGTGCATCCCATCTCACTTTCCCATCGTCCGCGAGCATCGCCAGAAGAATTCCGGTGAACTGCTTCGAGTCCGACGCCAGTGCGAACATCGTGTGCGCGTCCACCGGCTCGGACCCTCCGACCGTTCTAACTCCAAAACCCTTCGCGAAAACCACAGAGTCGCCCTTTACGATCCCGACAGACAATCCCGGGATCTTCCAGTCTTTCATCGCGCTCGAGATGTATCCGTCGAGACCGGAAAGCAGGTCCGGTGCCTGGGCGTGAGCCCTGGACGCGTGGGCAACTATAAAGAGTGCGGCGATCACCAGAAGGCATCGCCGCGACCGGATCGAATCTGACATTGGAAGGAAATGTACAACTTCGCGCCGTCGATCCCCATGCACACCACCGTCCGATACCGCCCCTGTGATAGGTTTGTCGCATGGATTTTTCGGGGATTTCGACTCAGCTCTCGGGCAGCCCGGTCGTCGCCATGATGCTGCTGTTCGCGGCCGGCGTTCTTACGAGCCTGACGCCCTGCATCTATCCGATGATCCCGATCACCGCCGCGATCGTCGGCGGGCAGTCTGCCGATGGGTCGGCCGCACCACGAGGCCGAACGGTTCTTCTGACGTTTACCTACGTCATCGGCCTCGCAGTCGTGTACGCAACGCTGGGCGTCATCGCTGGAATGTCGGGGACGATCTTCGGCACGATCAGCACCGATCCATGGCTCTATTTCGTCATGGCGAACGTCCTTGTGCTCGCCGCTCTGTCGATGCTCGACGTGATCCCCGTAAGAATCCCATCGTCCCTTATGGCTCGCGCATCGTCGGCGGGGACGGCGGGGAGAGTGTCCGGGGCGTTGATAATGGGCGCCGTATCGGGACTTGTTGCGGCTCCATGCTCGGCCCCGGTTATGGCCGCCGTACTCACGTGGGTCACGAAAACCCAGCGCCCCGTTCTTGGCTTCGTTTACCTGCTGAGCTTCTCACTTGGCATGTGCGCGCTTCTTGTTGCCGTTGGATTGTCCAGCGGAACATTAGCAAGACTGCCGAAAGCCGGCCCGTGGATGGTCTGGGTCAAAAGAGCATTTGCCCTGATCATGCTCGGCGTTGCGGAGTATTATCTCGTCCAAATGGGAAAGCTTTTGTTTTGATGGAGTCATGAACAGGAGAAAGTTTCTTGGCTGGTCTGTAGCCGGGGGCGCTGCACTTGTATCCGGCGACATGCTGGTCGAGGCGCAACGTCTGGAGGTAACGAACCATCGTGTGTCGATCGGCCCTTCCAGCGACACGTCGCTATCGATGGTGCAGATCACCGATCTGCACATTCAGCGATTTGGGCGGCACGAGCGAAACATCGTTGAAGCGGCGAACGATCCGCTGCCCGACTTCATGGTCATCACCGGCGACTCGATCGACGATCGGTCCAAGCTCGGCGTGCTCGGCGAGTTCCTCTCGGAGCTGACGCCAGGCATTCCCAAGTTCGCGATTCTGGGCAACTGGGAGCATTGGGCCGGCGTCGATATTCTTCCGCTCG
>JBDUEH010000557.1:0-2251 GCA_040002555.1 Gemmatimonadales bacterium
CACCACGCGAATGCCGTTTGCCTTTGCAATCTCTGCCATTGCCGCAAGATTGTTCTCGATCATCTCCAGCGTCGACGGGCCGGTGTTGCCGGCGATGTCGTTGGTTCCCGCCAGAATCACCACCACTTTCGGCTTGAGCGCCACGACATCCTGGTGGAACCTTAGGAGCATCTGCGGAGTCGTCTGCCCACCGATCCCGCGATTTATGTAGGCCTTTCCCGGAAACGCACCAGGAAAATAAGGAGCCCACATCTCGGTGATTGAGTTTCCCAGGAAGACGACGCGCTGTTCGCCGGGCGCTGGTGCCGGAACCTCGGCGTTCATCTTCGCGTACCTCCCGAGGAAAGGCCAATCATTCTTGAGACGATCGTCTTCGGCGATCCGTGCCTTGATCCTGGCGGAGTCGGCTTGAAGAGAGGCTGCCGGTGCCGGATTCTGCGCGTCGAGCAACGCCGCGCTCGAGATCGAGAGAACCGCTACCAATAAATTCGTGAGCAGGTTCACTTTGCAGGTCTGCTTTCGGCTACAGGGATTGGATGTCGAGTGAGGTGGCACTGGCCTCACCACGGAATCTGCGGCGATCGATAATAGTTCAGGCCGAGGAAATTCCATCTTGCCGCATGCGCGGCGACGCGTGTCCTGAAACCATCCCAGCCTCGCGCACTCTGCGGCGTCCACGCAATTTCGGCGAGCGCAGGCAGGCGCGGCAACGCCAGGTATTCCACCGCCGCGATGTTCCGCACCGTCTCTGACCAGATCGCTCCCTCGATGCCGAAGATGTTGGTTTCCGTGACTCCTTTCATGTACGTCGCCGGATCCCAGTCGTACGCGTCGCGCACTTCGATGACAGCAGCCCACGCGAGACCGAGCTCTGTTGTGCTGTCGTACTTCATGTCGAAGTACGCGCGCTTTGCCGGCGACAATATCACCTTCGATCCGTATTGCAGTGCGGCCACCACGACCGTATCCGTTGCCCATGCCTGCGAAATCGTCGTGGGCTGCAGCCGCGCATGGGAGATCTCTTCCCATCCGATCATCCTCTTGCCGTGCTTCGCAACAATGTCCTGCGTTCGCTCCACAAATTTCGTGTAGTCTGCCCTGCTGAGAATCGGATTCTCGTCGCCGCCCATGTGGAAGAAGGGTCCAGGTGTCATCGCGGCGATTTCACGCACCACATCATCCACGAATGCATAGGTTGCTTCGTTGTTCGGGCAGAAAGTGCTCCATCCAACGTCAGTTCCACTGTACGGCGCGGGAGACCGTTTACTGCAGCTGATCTCGGGATGCGCGATCAGCGCAGCGTTCGTGTGTCCCGGCATGTCGATCTCGGGAACAATCGTGATGTAGCGATTCTGCGCGTAACGGACGATGTCCGCGTAGTCATTCTGTGTGTAGTATCCGCCGGGACCACCACCCACTTCAATTGAGCTTCCGGCCGCGGTCAGCTGTGGCTGCGACTTGATCTCGATTCGCCAACCCTGGTCGTCTGACAGGTGAAGGTGAAGCACGTTCAGTTTGTACAGCGCCAGCAGATCGACATACTGCTTGACCTCATCGACGGTAAAAAAGTGTCGAGCGACGTCGAGCATCGCTCCACGATAGGCATAGCGCGGCTGGTCGGCGATCGTGACGGCCGGCACTGTCCACGTTTTGCGCGAGAGCATCAGGTGTGATTCTATTTGCGCCGGCAGCAGCTGTCGGAGTGTCTGTGCGCCATGAAATAACCCGGCTGGCGAACTGGCGGTGATGCGCACGGAATCCCGCGACGCCGAGAGCCGGTAGCCTTCGTCTCCAAGAGCGGCATCAGTCGCGAGCCGCAGCACAATCGCGCCGCGAATCGAAGCTCCGGTCGCAACCGGAATTGCATACCCGGTCGATGGCCGCAACAGCGCCGCGAGCAGTTCCGCGCTGCGCAAAACTTCTGCATTGCCGCCGTCGACGACGATCCGCGCCGAGTCGGACAGAGTGAACATGTCGCCTCTCGCAATCGTCATCGAAGCCGGCGCCGGAATGATCCTCGGCGTCATCGGGCTTGCCGGTTGTGCAGTCGGCGGCGCGGCAACAGGACCGGCCGGCGTGCAGGCGACGATCGATCCGATGCAAATGACGAGTATGGCGAATGGAGGGACCGCTCGCGTTGAAACGCTCACAGGAAACCTTTGGGTTACGGGAAGGAAATGTTTCCAGCGTCGGCTGAGTCAGCGACCCGGCTTCTTTGTCGTGATCTTGACGACCCCGTTGCTGCCCCGAA
>JBDUEH010000558.1:0-2246 GCA_040002555.1 Gemmatimonadales bacterium
CCGAAGCTCGGCCTCATCGCCGGTTGCTCGGTTCGCAGCGGGCTCGTCGTTCGCGCGGGCCGTGCACGGGTCATTCGCGACAGCGTCGAGATCTACGATGGCAACATCGGATCGCTGCGCCGTTTCAAGGACGACGTCAAGGAAGTGCGCGAAGGCTTTGAGTGCGGTATCGGAATCGAGAACTTCAACGACATCAAGGTAGGCGACGTGATCGAGTGCTATCGCAAGGAGCAGGTTGCGCGCACCCTGACCTCAAATGCCACAGCGTAGCAATCGCCGCTCGGATCGCGTGGCAGAAGCGATCCGGGAAGAGGTGGCGACATTCATCGGGAGCTCGGCGAAGGACCCGCGTATCATGGGGTTCGTCACTGTAACGGGTGTCGAGCTCACGAATGATCTCCGTCACGCCAAGGTTTTCGTCAGCGTGATGGGGAGCGAATCAGAAAAGGCGTCGACGTTTGAAGGACTGGCGAGCACCGCGTCGCATCTCAGGTCGCGCGTCGCTCGCGCACTTCAGCTTCGCCTTGCGCCAGAGTTTCAATTCAAGGAAGACGACAGCATTGCGCGCGCGGCGAAGATCGAATCGCTGCTCGCTGGCATCAAGGCAGAATCACCGGCTGCACACGCCGCCGATCCGTCTTCGCCAGACAGCACCGGCGAAGAATCAGGCAGCTGACGGCGCGCTAGAGTGTCTGCGCGTCCTGACGGTCTGCTGCTGGTGGACAAGCCCGCCGGTGTAACCTCTCACGACGTCGTCCAATTTGTTCGGCGCGCGTACGGGGAGCGAAGCATCGGTCATCTAGGCACGCTCGATCCGTTCGCGACTGGTCTACTTGTACTGCTCATCGGGCACTCGACACGCCTTGCGACTTTTATCGACAACGAGCCCAAGGTGTACGACGCGACATTTCGTTTCGGAACCGAGACCGATACCGACGACGGCACGGGGACTTCCATACGAGAGTCCGGACTTCCGTCGTCGGAAGCGGTTCACAAGGCGATTTCCGCGTTGACGGGAAAGATCAGCCAGATGCCTCCAGCGTTCTCTGCAAAGTCTGTTGACGGAGTTCGCGCATACGATGCAGCACGACGCGGTGAAGCGATTGATCTGAAGCCCGTGGAAGTCGAAGTTCAGGGTTGGGACATCAAATCGGAGCGTGATTCGGAGATAGATGTGACGATCACTTGCGGCACGGGGACGTACATCCGTGCCCTTGCTCGAGATCTCGGCCGGTCCACCGGCAGCGCGGCGCATTTGTCTGCCCTTAGGAGAACAGGAAGCGGCCCGTTCCACGTTCGGGACGCATCGACGTTCGACCAGATAAGCGCAGCCCGGCCGGCGCTTCGAAAGCTGACGGTGGTTGCATCCGATGTTTGACTGCAGATGATCGTCTCGAGTGAGTCCGGCCTTCCGCCCACGGTCAGCGGGACCATTGTAACCGTTGGGACGTTCGACGGTGTCCACCTCGGTCACATCGACGTGATTCGCCGGCTCGTGGACAAAGCAAAGTCCGTTGGTGCTCCGAGCCTTCTGGTGAGTTTCGACCCGCATCCACTTGAAGTCGTCAACGCCGCTGCCGCCCCTCTTCTTCTCACAACGACAGAAGAGAAACTTGAAGTGATCGCTGAAACCGGCGTTGACTATTTCGCGATCATGCCATTCACCCATGAGCTGGCGTCTTATGGGGCAGAGGAATTCGTCGAGCTGATTCTGCGCCGGCGGTTTCGGATGCAGGAGCTTCTCATCGGGTATGACCACGGGTTCGGGCATCGCCGGGCTGGTAATGTTTCGGTCCTCAGGGATCTCGGTGAGCGGGACGGCTTTCCCGTGGAGGTCGTGGATGCGGTCTCGGCCGGCGACGGACAGCATGTTTCGTCTACGTCCATTCGGCGTGCGGTGGCGGGCGGCGACCTCGACCGGGCGGCATCAGGTCTCGGCCGCAGGTATTCGGTGTCAGGGTCTGTTGTGGCGGGCAATTCGCGCGGACGGGGGCTGGGCTTTGCAACGATAAACCTTTCGACGCCGTCGCCCAGGAAGCTCCTGCCCCCGGAGGGGGTCTACGCGGTGACGGTTCAGACCCCCGCGGGGCAGTTTGGCGGAATGATGAACCTCGGGCCGCGGCCGACCTTCGGGGATTCGACCGTTTCATTGGAAGCCCATCTGTTTGACGTCGATCGCGATTTCTACGGAAACCGCGTGCGAATCGACTTCGTATCGTTCCTTCGTGAGACAAAAAAATTCCGCA
>JBDUEH010000559.1:0-2245 GCA_040002555.1 Gemmatimonadales bacterium
ACGGTTTCACCCTCGTCCGACTTGAGGACGAATGTTCCCAAAACGTCGGGCGTCGGATTTGTGCTGGCTGCAACGACGATGTACTGCGATGCCGCACCGGTCGTCGAGATCTTGATACAGCCCTTGCTCTCGGCGGCAGTGACGACCTTCACCTGACCCACGGCAAGGTCGAGAACTATTGGACCAGCGGTGCATGATGTGGACGGTGCGGCAACGAGAACTGTCCCGCTCCCGGCGACCGATCCCGATTTGCCTTGAACTGTTGCGGTACCGGCAGCAACACCTCTGATCACGCCGGTTATGGAATCAACCGACGCCACACTCGGATTGAGGCTCGACCACCTGATCGTCTGACCGGTGAGCGGAGCACCATTCTGGTCCTTCACGATTGCACTCGCTTGTGCCGTGCCGTTCACCGTGATGCTGTTCGGCGCCGTGGAAACTTCCAGCGTGGTAGCAACGAGCGGCGCGACTCCATCAGTGCCTTTGCACGAACCAACAAGCAGGAATAGACCACAGACAAATACGGACTTTCGCATTGAGGAACTACTCCTGAGCAATTTGGGGACGGACTCGGTCCATTCCAAAATACACATCTGTGAGTGAAAAGGTCTATCCAGAAGACTTCGGACTAACTAATCCAGCAACAATCGATCGCTCATTTTCAACACCGCCATTGGCCAACACCCCTACGTCTTTCGCATACTTATTGGATCTGAACCCGCTCCACAATCGACCAAATGGCATGAACCGAATCGCTCTGATAGCAACACTTACAACCGCGGCATGTGCGTCGGCATCATCAATTTCACCGGCGAACAGCCGCAATCCCGGCGCAATCGCCAATCAACGTGGTCGCCCGGAAGACGTTCTCATGAGCCCGAACGTTAACCGGGTCCTTGACTCGGTGATGACTGCCGGCATTCGAGCAGGAGCAGCACCGGGTGGCGTTCTCGCCGTCGGGAGATACGGCCGGGTCGTCCATTTGAATGGGTACGGCAAGCTGGACTATGCTCAATCGGCCGGAACCGTGGACGAGAACTCCATCTACGACATGGCGTCGCTCACCAAGGTAATCGCGACGACCAGCGCTTCGATGGTCCTGGAGGAAAAGGGACTGCTGGACCTCGACCGAACAGTCGCGAGCTATCTCCCCGAGTTCAGCGCTCCTGACAAGGCCAGCATCACTGTCAGGATGATCGTGACGCACCGTGGCGGCCTCGAGGCCTTCGCGGCATTGTACAAGAACTTCAGGGGACGTGATCAGTATCTCGCACAGATCAACGCGCGACCGCTCAAGTCCACGCCGGGCACTGAGACCGTCTACAGCGACTGGGACATGATCCTCCAGCAGTTGATCATCGAGCGGATCACAGGCGAGACTCTCGATCACTACGTGGACGCGCACGTGTTCAAGCCGCTCGGAATGACGAGCACGATGTTCAACCCTGACACGTCACTGTTCCCGCGAATTGCGACGACTGAGCTCGACACCGCAACGGGTGGCCTCATGCGCGGGCTCATCCATGGTAGCGTTCATGACGAAAACGCGTTCGCGATGGGCGGCGTATCGGGACACGCTGGGCTCTTCTCGACCGCGAGAGATCTGTCGATTTTCGCCCAGATGCTGCTGAACGGCGGATCGTACAACGGTGTTCGTATCGTGAAGCCGGAAACGCTCGCTCGATGGACCGCACCACAAGGTCGCGAGTCGAGCCGGGCGCTTGGTTGGGACACGCCGTCCAAAGGCTCGAGCTCGGGGAATTATTTTTCACCGAGAAGCTTTGGACACACTGGATTCACTGGAACGTCGATCTGGATCGACCCTGAACGAGGACTGTACGTGATTCTGCTTACCAACCGGGTTGACCCGACTCGCGCGAACAATCGCCAGGGGGCACTGCGAAAAGCAGTAGCCAACGCGGCACAATCGGCTATCCTCGATGCGCCGCTCATCGACTGGGAGAAGGATCGATGAGTGCGCCGAGAGAGCGGGTCCCGGTAATCGTCGCGGAATACGAAGAGATTGCGCGTATCGTTGCGCGCAGAATTGCTTCGATCATTGAATTGCGGCGGGCGGAGGGCTCGCATGCCGTGCTCGGGCTTGCGACGGGAAGCACGCCGATCGGTGTTTACCGCGAGCTGATCAGAATGCACCTCGACGACGGGCTCGATTTCTCCGACGTGGTCACGTTCAATCTCGACGAATACTATCCGATGCGTCCGGACAGTATTCACAGCTACA
>JBDUEH010000560.1:0-2232 GCA_040002555.1 Gemmatimonadales bacterium
CCTGCGCGAGACTCTCCCGGCAAAAGGCAAGATTCGCAATCGCGAATATCGGTATGACGTTGACCAGCCTCATTCTGCTCATTCCACGAATTTCCGGTTGTTTTGGATTCGGAAAGATTCTGAACTATACGTCGACTCGTTAGTATAAGGCTTATGGTTCAGGCGAGACTGGCGCTGAAGTTCGGAGCGCCTTTTCTGATAATTGGGGCAATTGCGACGGCTGCCGGCGTAGGCATACATCGAGGGATGGACTCTCGTGCGCCCTGGACGGCGACTGCTGCATACGTGTCATCTCAGGCGATCACGCCTGCGGTAGTCGTTGCCCACAAGCCCACACTTTCCGAGATCGTCGATCTCGTGCTCGGCGAGCCATCGAGCGAGCCAGCGGTGCTTCGCGACGGCAAGTTCGCGCAAGGCACCGACGAAGCGCGGATTGCGGGCGTACTCCACAGCTACACGTCGGACAACAATCGAGCAAATCGCATCGCCGCCGCGCTGGTGAAGGAAGGACGTCGCAGAAATATTGGGTCGTCGCTTCTTGTCGGAGTTCTTCTGACTGAGAACCCGGACTTGAATCCACGCGCGACGAGCTCCGTTGGTGCGCGCGGGCTGTTGCAGGTGATGCCGTTTCATTCCGGTAAGTGGGGCTGCAAATCGGGCGACCTGTTCGACATCGAATCGAATATCTGTCACGGCGTCGCCATTCTTGCCGACAATCTCAAGAGCTCGAAGAACCTTCCCGCTGCTCTGCTCGGATACAACGGATGCGTGCGCGGGACCAATACGCCGAATTGCTGGCGATATCCGAGGACCGTCTACCGGTATGCGAGAAAGGATGCGACAGCGGGAGCCTTCTCAGCGCGCAACTAGTTGGTCCTCGTGACCGACTTTCGCATCAGGCCCGCAAAGCCCGCGGACATTCCGCGTCTCGAAACACTAATCGAGCGATCAGCCCGTGAGCTAAGCCGCGGCTTCTATAGTGAACGTGAGACCGAATCAGCCATCCGCTATGTTTTCGGCGTCGATTCACAACTCGTCGCCGACTCGACCTATCTCATCGTCGAACGCGAATCGGAACTTCTCGGGTGCGGAGGTTGGAGCCGCCGTAGAACTCTATATGGAGGCGACCAGCGTCCAGTCGGCGAGCAGGACCTGCTCGACCCGCGGCGTGATGCCGCTCGAATCCGGGCATTCTTCGTTGCGCCGGAAGCCGCGAGGAGAGGAGTGGGACGAAAACTGCTCGAGGCGTGCGCGGATGCTGCCGCTGCTGCCGGATTCTTGAGACTCGAACTCATGGCGACGCTGCCGGGCGTGCCCTTCTATCAGGCTCTCGGGTTTGAACCCACCGACACTGTGATCGACGTTCTACCAGATCGGCAGCCTCTCAGATTTGTACGCATGACTCGCGATGTGATAGGCTGATTCGTTTCAGCCGGCACGAATGTAAACGCGATGCATCAGCGGGAGCTTCCGCCCCGGAATAGATTTGACCCAGATGAGCGACCCAACGTATTACTCGCTTCGCTCCAAGCTCGCCGCCGGGTTCGCCACCGCGCTTCTTGTTCTCGTTGTCGGAGCGGCTTCATACTGGGCGACGAGTCGCGCTGAAAGAGCTGCCAGGGCCGTCGATCACACCAGCCAGATTCTCCTCGAGCAGCAAAAACTCCTCGCGGCTCTCGCCGACGCTGAGACATCTACCCGTGGTTATACGCTTACTGGCGATACAGCCGATCTCGCGGCGTTCAGGCTGTCGAAAACGCGCGTCGGGCCATCGCTCAACCATCTTCGCGTATTAACTGCGGACAACCATGACCAACAGCAGCGGCTCGACACACTCGAGAGCGTGGCACGTCAGCGAATCGAGCTGAGCGACCAGATCGAGCGAATTCGCCGGACGCAGGGTCTGGAGCCCGCCCGTCTTCTGATTGCGACGGGGCAGGGGCGGATCGTCATGGATCACGCTCGGGACATTGTCTCTGCAATGCAGAAAACTGAAAGCGGTCTGCTCTCGCTTCGAATGGATTCACAGGCACGCAACGAGCGACACGCTGATTTCGCGATAGTCATGGGTGGCGGCATCGCGTTCATTCTCTCGCTGCTCATCAACCTGTCCATCTACCGTGATGTCGCGGAAAGAGAAAAACAGCGCGGAATGATCGAGCAGCAGACAAAGCAGCTAAAGCAGCAGGCGAAGCGCTTGTCGTCGCAGCAGAAAGAATTGGAGACCCGTCT
>JBDUEH010000561.1:0-2229 GCA_040002555.1 Gemmatimonadales bacterium
TTGGAATTCCTCCCGAGACTTTCAACTACCACCAGCTCGAATGGTATGGGAAGGTCAACTTTTTGAAGGGTGGTCTCGCGTTCTGCGACTACGCGGTGACTGTGAGTCCGAGTCACGCGGAGGAATTGCGAACACCCGAAGGTGGATTCGGCCTTCACTCCATGTTCCTGTCGATGGGCGATCGGTTCCAGGGAATCACGAACGGCATCGACCAGGCCAAGTGGGATCCTGCGACAGATACGGAGATAGCGTCGAACTTCAGCCGCCAGGACACGACGAACAAGGCGCAATGCAAAGCGCATCTGCAACGCACCTTCGGGCTTCCACAACGGGCGGACGTCCCGGTTTTCGGTATGTGCGGGCGTCTCGTCAAGCAGAAGGGCTTTGACGTTTTGCTAGCGAGCGGCGCGCTCAACGTGCTCGATGCTCAATTCGTTTTCCTGGGTGCGGGTGAAGAACGATACAAGGCGGGGTTGAACAAGCTCGCCGCGGGCCGTCCGCAGAACTTGAGCGCCGAGTACGTGTTCACCGACAAGATCGAACATCGGCTGATTGCCGGCTCTGATCTGCTGCTTATGCCATCAGAGTATGAGCCATGCGGGCTCACGCAAATGCGTGCGCAGCGTTACGGTGCTCTCGTCATCGGACGGCGCGTCGGCGGAATCACCGATACAGTTCACGACGACGCCACTGGTTTCCTTTTCGACGAATTCACTCCCGCTGCATTTGATCAGGCAGTGGGTCGAGCGTTGCAGCGCTACTACGACAACCAGGCGTGGAAGCCGCGCATGTACGAAGCGATGGGTCGCGACTTCGGCTGGGACAGCTCGGCCAGTCGTTACGTTCAGCTCTATCGCCGGGCACTAGCGGCGGCCAATCCGGTAAGCGAATAGAATGGATTTCGTCCTCGCGCTCCACAGTCATCTCCCGTACGTGCTAAACCACGGACGCTGGCCGCATGGCAGTGACTGGCTCACCGAAGCAGCAGTAGATACGTATCTACCGCTGATCGATTCTCTGCGGGCACTCGAAGAGGAAGACATCGCGGCTCCGGTCACCGTTGGAATAACTCCGATTCTTGCGAATCAGCTTGCGAGCCCGGTATTTGACAGCGAGCTGCGACTGTTCTTCGCACAGCGATTGACTGCTTGTGATGAAGCGGATGCCGAGATGCGCGACACCTACGATGCGCACCTGATTCCTGTGGTCGGCTATTGGCGGGAACGATTGACCCGTCTTCTCGCTCTGTATGACTCGATCGATGGAAACATCATCGGCGCGTTCAGCGAGCTCGAAGAGAAAGGACGAATCGAGCTGATCACGTCAGCGGCCACGCACGGATTTCTACCACTTCTGGCGCGCGACGAGAGCATTCGCTTTCAGCTCGCAGTCGGTCAAGCTGAGCATGTACGATTGTTCGGCAAGCCGGCGGCTGGCCTGTGGATGCCTGAATGCGCGTATCGTCCGGCCGGAGCCTGGCAGCCGCTTCCGAGCGCGCGCTCCTATAGCCATCGAACTGGAATCGAATCGTTCCTCATCGAGAGCGACGTCCGTTTTGTTTTTGTCGACGCGCATCTCGCGGGGGCGGGCTTGCCGCTCGGTGTCTACGGAGAGCTTCCGACTTCGCCTCAGGAGATGGTGCAGGCCCGCAGCGCGAAACGGAGTCATGGCCAGCGTTCACCGTACCGGCCGTACTGGATTGGGAATCATGGACGGCGGCTCGCTCCACGCGCGTTGATTCGCGATCCTCGCTCGTCGATGCAGGTGTGGTCGCGGCACGGAGGATATCCCGGCGACGGGGCGTATCTCGAGTTCCATAAGATTCGGTATCCCGGCGGACTCAAGATGTGGCGTGTCACGTCGGAGAGTGCGGGGCTCGGTGACAAAATGATGTACGAGCCCGAGCTCGCGAGCGCTCAAGTTTTACGACACGCGAAGCATTTCGCGCGATTGCTTGGCCGAGTTGGCGACACGGTTCAACGCGGCGGTGCTGAGTTGATCGTCGCTCCGTTCGACACTGAGCTGTTCGGGCATTGGTGGTTCGAAGGCGTCGATTTTATCGAAGAACTTTACCGACAGATCGATTTGCAGGGCGGGGTGAGGCCGCTCACTGCTTCATCACATCTCGACAACGCACGTTCTGACGTTGCGTTGAACCTGAGTGCTGGGTCGTGGGGAAAAGACGGCGACTGGAGCATGTGGCTCAATCCCGAAACGGCGTGGACGTGG
>JBDUEH010000562.1:0-2224 GCA_040002555.1 Gemmatimonadales bacterium
CATGTGCCTCAGCGCGGTCCCCGGCGCGAGCTGATCGACCTTGGGCAGCAGAACGCGCGACACTTGCTGGAAGAGCTTCGTCTCTCGACGGTTGAAGGAGGGACGAGAGCTGCCGACCCGGTCTATGAGCTGGCCAGAGAGCTTGGACTCCAGAAGCTCCCCCGGACGATGGCCTGCTTCGATATCTCGACCACGCAGGGAACCGACACTGTCGGCTCATGCGTCTGGTTCGAGAACGGACGCGCAAGACGGTCAGAGTATAGAAAGTTCAAGGTGAAGACCGTCGAGGGCACGGATGATTTCGCGTCGATACGGGAGGTTGTTTCACGCTACTTCATCAGGCGGCTCGAAGACGAAAAACCTCTCCCTGACCTTATTGTGATCGACGGAGGGAAGGGCCAGTTATCGGCGGCCCACGAAGCGCTGGCCTCGCTCTCTCTCGGTGAAAGACCACTTATCAGTCTCGCCAAACGCGACGAAGAGGTCTTTATCTGGGGACGATCCGACCCGGTCAGGATGTCCCGCCGCTCAACCGCTCTGAGAATGCTTCAGCAGCTTCGGGACGAAGCCCATCGTTTTGCGATCACGTATAACCGCAAGCGACGCACGATGCGTACGGTAACGTCGGAGCTGTTGAAGGTTCCGGGTATCGGTCCTGTCAAACGCCGCCGCTTGATTCAGGAATTCGGGAGCGTTCAGGGAGTTCGCGATGCCGGTGAAGAGGCGATTTCGAAGGTGCCAGGTTTCAATACTGTGACGGCAAGAAAGCTCCTTGAAATCCTCGCTGCGAACGCGAGCGTCTAGCGCGTAAACTACGGTATCGGTTCATTTTCGGCTTCCAGAGCTATAAATTACTTTAGCTATGGTCAGAGTCGCGCGGGTCTATCCGGAAAGCATTGCCGAAGAGATTGGAATGGTTCCGGGTACGGAGCTGATTTCGGTCAATGGCCGCGCGATTCAGGACTTCCTGGATTGGGAATTTCTGTCTGCCGAAGACGAGCTCGTAGTCGAAGCCAGGCAACCCGATGGCGAAGCGATCGTCTACGAAATCGAACGCCCAGATGGTGAGTCACTGGGACTTGCGCTCGAACCTCCCAATGTCCGCCGTTGCGCCAATCGATGCGAGTTCTGCTTTATCGAGGGCCTGCCGCAGGGACTGAGAAAGAATCTCTACATCCGCGACGACGACTACCGGCTCTCTTTCACATACGGAAACTTCGCAACGCTCTCCAATGTGAAAGAGAAGGACATCGCGAGGATTCTCGAGTACCGGCTCTCGCCCCTGTACGTGTCGGTTCATGCGACAAATTGGGAAGCGAGAAAGGTTCTTCTCAACAACCCTCGCGTCCCGAACATCGTCGATCAGCTCACCCGTCTCGCGAACGGCGGAATTCAGTTCCATTGCCAGATGGTTGTCGTGCCAGGGTTGAACGACGGGGCGATTCTCGAGGAATCCCTGTCCGACCTGTGGAACCTCGGTGATGCAGTGATTTCGGCGGCGGTAGTGCCCGTTGGCCTCACGCAGTTTTCGCATCTCTACAGCGGCGAGTCGATGGACACAGCAAAAGCGCGCGACCTCATCGCTCAGGTTGACAAATGGAGCACGCGAGCGCGCCGGGAGCGCAACGGCGACACGTGGGTTTTTGGGTCGGATGAGCTGTATCTTCTGGCTGGTGTCGAACTGCCTGGCGCAGAGCACTATGGCGAATTCGCCCAGATCGAAAATGGCATCGGGTCAATCACCCAGCTGCGGATGCGCGTCGAGCAAGGGGTGGACGACCTTCCGCGGCTGCATGGCCTTCGCGTCGGCATCGTCACAGGGATGGCCATGGCGGCATTGATGCCTGACCTTCTCGACAAGCTCACTGCGGCGACCGGTGCGACGTTCGAGCTGATTCCAACCGAGAACACACTCTTCGGCCCCACGATTACAACCGCCGGTCTGCTGGTAGGCGCGGATATTTCGCGCGCGCTGGCCGGCAGAACAGATCTCGACCTGGCCCTCATTCCGGCAGAGACGATTAATGAAGACCGCATCTTTCTCGATGACGTTGCCTTCGATGAGCTTCGGGAAACGTTCCCGATGCCAGTACACCCGTCGTACGATTTCATAGACATTCTAGGCAGCGAAGAACTCGCGGTAGCAGCATGAATATTCCAGTCGTAGCAATCGTTGGACGCCCGAACGTAGGAAAGTCAGCACTTTTCAACAGAATCGTGGGCG
>JBDUEH010000563.1:0-2218 GCA_040002555.1 Gemmatimonadales bacterium
GGGATGACATTCGCGGGACACATGCCTCCGCTTGTCGGTCTCGATCACGTCCTCGAATCGGGCCAGCGTTCCATCGAACACCTCGGGGGTTACAGTTCTCCTGGCAGTCAACTCGATGCGCAGGTCGCAGCGACCGTTCGCGCGGGTGCATACAATTGCCCGACGCTCGCGATTCAAACTATCCTAAGCTCTTCCGCTCGCTCCGCGGATCTTCGTGCAGTCACGGGAGCCCTTTACAAAGCGGGCGCGCGATTGCTGGTCGGCACCGATTCGGGAATAGACAAGACTCAACCCGGGAGCTCCATTCACGACGAGCTCGAGCAATTCGTCAACGCGGGCCTGACTCCATTCGCCGCGCTACTTGGCGCAACGCGCACGGCGGCCGAGTACCTGAATCAGACGGACAACATTGGAACGATCGGTGTGGGGAAGGAGGCCGACCTGATTCTCGTGCGCTCGAATCCACTTCAGGACATCGGAGCGACGCGAAAGATTGACGCAGTAATCGTGGACGGTAGGCTGCTCAACTAGCGAGACCGACCGGTTGGTTCGGGCGCCGATCGAACCAAACCGCCCAATACTATAGATTAGCCCCGTCGATAACCGGGCCGAGATTCGGACGACTGCGCGGCTTCAGCATCCGAAGATCCTGCCGCTGCTCGACAGCGGCGAAGCGGACCGGTTCCTCTATTATGTAATGCCGTACGTCACGGGCGAGTCGCTCCGCGACAGTCTCTAGCGCGAGCTC
Source organism: Gemmatimonadales bacterium (assembly GCA_040002555.1). Lineage (GTDB taxonomy): Bacteria > Gemmatimonadota > Gemmatimonadetes > Gemmatimonadales > Gemmatimonadaceae > UBA4720. The sequence goes on from JBDUEH010000563.1 coordinate 749, forward strand.
AATTCCCAGAAGCGGCGACACCTCGGGTCTTAATCACAACGTAGAGTTCTTCCTCAGTGGGGCCGTCCATCGAGACTTCATGCTCTGTGACGCTTGCCTGCGAAAAGAAGGATCCGCCAATCGGCGCAGACACAGCGACACACGTTTCCGGCGGGAAAATAGATGATGGGAGTGTATGCGACAGGGCGATGCTTGTAATCCGACAACGGCGAGCGTAACGTCAACCGCATGCCGCTCAAAATACTTTATCGCCTGGCCAAGCTGAGGACATGCGCGCTCCTGATCGCTGCGCCCCTCGGCGCGCAGGGTACGACTCGTGCGCCCGTCGCCGTGCCCGCGGCGTGGGCGACCTTCACACGGCAGTTCGACGCGACCGCCGACAGTACCCACGTGGTTGGTGGGAGCGCGGTGCTGGTACGCGACGGGCGCATCATCGCGCGTCACAATTACGGATTCGGCGACCGCGCACGCGGCGAGCGCGTCACCGACCGGACGCTCTTCCACTATGCATCGATCACCAAGACGCTCACCGCGATCGCGATCATGCAGCTCCGCGACCGCGGCCGACTCTCGCTCGACGATCCCGTGACGCGCTGGGTCCCGGAGCTTCGCCAACTTCACGATCCGTATGGCGCGATCGACAGCGTCACCATCCGCATGTTGCTTTCCCACACAAGTGGATTCCAGAACCTGACCTGGCCATATGGCACGGGAGCGGCATGGGAGCCATTCGAGCCGACGACGTGGGCGCAGCTGGTCGCGATGATGCCCTACCAGCAACTTCTCTTCCGACCCGGTAGTCGTTTTAGCTACTCCAACCCCGCGTACATCTATCTCGCACGCGTCATCGAGGCCCTGACCGGCGACCCGTGGTCTGTGTATGTCCAGAAGAATATCCTCTCGCCCCTCGGCCTTTCGCGCAGCTACTTTGGCGCGACGCCGTACTATCTCGCGGCGGACCGGTCGAACAACTACACGGTGACGAAGGATTCCGCCGGTACCGTGGTCGTGCACGAAAACGGGCGCGACTTCGACCCCGGCATCACAATCCCCAACGGCGGCTGGAACGCGCCGCTCGACGACATGGCGACGTACGTGGCGTTCCTCACCGGGTCGGCGCATGGCGACACTGCGCTGGCGCGCCGCTATGACGCCGTCCTCTCGCGCGCCACGCTGCAGGAGATGTGGCGTCCGGTAATCGCCACGGGGGACGGCGATCGGGCATCGATGGGGCTCGGCTTCTATCTATACTCCATCCGCAACGCCACGTACGTTGGCCATGACGGGTGTCAGGCAGGCTTCACGTCGTACCTCTTGATCAACCCGGCCAACGCGACGGCAGTCGCTGCCGCTATTAATACGACCGGCACCCCGAGCTGCGAAGGGCCACTGCCCGGCCAGCGCGCGGTGTTGCGGCTGCTCCGCGAGTGAACGCGGTCGGTACGGTATGCCAGGGAGCGGTTGCTCGCA
>JBDUEH010000564.1:0-2210 GCA_040002555.1 Gemmatimonadales bacterium
CAGAATTCCAGCAAGCGAAGCACGAATTCAGTTTGCCGATATCGTCAACAAGGTGGCCTTCGGAGGTGAGCGCATTGTGCTGCACCGGCACGGAAAGGATGTCGCTGCCATAGTACCGGTCGAGGACCTTGAGCTCATCGAAGAATTGGAGAACAGAATGGATCTGGACGCCGCCCGCGAGGCCTTGAACGAGAAAGAGCCGCGCATTTCCTGGAAGAAGCTGAAGAAAGAGCTCCGGCTCTCCGAATAGTCGCATCCTCGAAGCTCAACGCCCCTGATCGAGCGTGACCCCTCGTCGCTACACGGTCGAATTGGCGGCGTCAGCAGGGCGCGCATTCCGCAAACTCGACCCGTCCACCCAGCATCAACTGGCGCGAGCAATCGACTCCCTTTCTGAGAATCCGCGCCCGCATCGATCGATCCGACTGAAAGGGGCGGAAGATATCTATCGGATTCGGTCAGGCAATTACAGAATCCTCTATACCATCGAGGACCGCCGTCTGTTGGTTCTCGTGGTGGCGATCGGGCATCGACGAGAGATCTATCGACGCAGCCAGTAACGAAACGCACGAAACGTCTGGCCTCGGCAAACGATCATACACGTCCGGAATTGCGTGCCGATCAGCCTTCGCCCGTCTGTCAGACCCCGGCATCATGATCCCTGAAGACGGCTTTTGCCGCTTTACAGGATACAGATGCCAAACTCAATCAGAACAATCGCGCACCGCGCGGATTTCACTCCTGATTCCTTACACGAGGAGCACGATGGGCCCATCGTAGCCTGCGATTTCTACGTGGTCGGCGCGGAGTCAGGCAACGAAGTTCCTGGCGGATACCAGATCGAGACCGTCCTGAACGTCGATCATCACGCACCCACCCCGCGGATGACGCGATGCGTCTCGTCCACCAACCTGGCCGATCACGTCAAAGCACTCGGGCTCACATCCCGCGATTCGCTCGTGATCGTCTCGCATACCGACTGCGACAGCGTGCTGAGCAGCTGTATCATGGCCGGCGAACTTGAACCCGATGCTCAGTTTGGAGAAGCCGCGATCGCCGCCGACCATTCCGGCGAGACGAACGAGATAGCCGACGTCTGCAATCATTCGACTCGCTGCGGCACCTCTACTTCTCCCTACGAAATCTTCGCAAGCTGCTGGACGGCGAGCGACTCGACACGCTGGGACGCCAAGATGCGACTCGGCCAAAGCGCCCCAGCCGGCGCCAGTCTCCACAGTCTCCGCACGGAACGCCTCGACTCGGCCTTCGCCGGCAGATGGAACACCGGATCCAATGCCCGAAACGGCGGGACGACACTGCATCCGGAGGTCTACGCCAGCCGCGTCACCGATGCCATGCGGGAGAGCTGGGGAGTCTGATCGCCCTCCAATGCACCCGATGCCGATGACTGTAAACGGTTGCCATCGCTCCGGGTACATTAGACCTGGAAACCTGCCGATCGGTTTCGTGGCCGCCTGGCTTAATTCTTCCTTTCACTGTCCGCATGGACCTCGACGCGAAGTTGCGGGAATCGCTCGGCCAGAATTACACGATCGAGCGCGAACTCGGACCGGGCGGAATGGCCCGCGTCTTTGTCGCGAAAGAAGTCGCGCTCGGCCGGCGAGTAGTCATCAAGGTCCTGCCACCGGAGATGGCGAGCGTCGTACTCTCCGAGCGCTTCAGGCGAGAGATCTCGCTGTCCGCGCAGCTGCGACATCCCCACATCATCCCCGTTCTCACCGCTGGCGGCACGGGCGAGCTTCTCTATTACACAATGCCTTTCGTCGAGGGAGAAACGCTTCGCGCTCGCCTCGATCGCAACGATGCCATCCCGCTTCGCGAAGGTATACGGATGGTGCGCGAGATTGCAGACGCTCTCGCGTACGCGCATAACCGTGGCGTTGTCCACCGCGACATAAAGCCCGATAACATTCTGATTGAAAACGGGCACGCAGTTGTAGCGGACTTCGGCGTCGCCAAGGCGCTCGCGAGCGCGACAGAAACCAAACCAGCGTCGGGGCCAGTCACTGCAGCGGGAGTCGTCATGGGAACCGCAGCTTACATGTCCCCTGAACAGGCGGCGGCTGACCCGGCAACGGACCATCGAGCTGATATTTACGCCCTCGGTGTAGTCGCATACGAAATTTTTTCTGGTGCGTTGCCCTTCAAGGGAAGCTCGCACCAGATGATCGTGGCACACATGGTCGAGC
>JBDUEH010000565.1:0-2207 GCA_040002555.1 Gemmatimonadales bacterium
GTCGGAGATTTCGATCCGCGGTATTTCCCGATTCCTGAAAAGCTCTCGCGGGCAATTCAGGACGCTGTGGCGCGCGGCGAGACGAATTATCCGAATCCAGAAGGCCTTCCGATGCTGCGTCAGGCGATTTCCGATTACGTCGCGCGCACGGCGGGCGTTCGCTATCCGATCGACGCGATTGTCGTGTGCAGCGGTGGACGTCCAGTACTGTATGGTGCGTATCGGGCGATCATCAATCCTGGAGACAAGGTTCTGTTCTCGGTCCCGTCGTGGCAGAACGATGCGTACTCGTGGCTCACCGGTGGTGAGTCTATTGTAGTTGAATCGTCGATCGAATCAGGGTTTCAGCCGACAGTCGAAGATTTCCGTCCGCATTTCGCCGATGCAGCGATGCTCTGCATTTGTTCGCCGGGAAATCCCACCGGGACTGTGATGTCGGAGCAGCAGCTCGGCGACATCCTTCGCGCTGTGGTCGAAGAGAATCAAAGGCGGGAGTCGAGTGGCAAGCGCCCGCTCTTCGTACTGCACGACCAGATGTATGGTGCACTGGTGTCTCAAGGACAGAAACACGTCTACCCGGCAGCCGTCGTGCCCGAGTGCGCGCGCTACGTGATCTCTGCCGACGGTGTGTCGAAGGCGTATGCCGGAACTGGGCTGCGACTTGGCTGGATGTTGATTCCACCGGCGCTTGGAGTTCGGGTGCGAGACATTCTTTCGCACGCTGGCGCGTGGGCGCCAAGGGCCGAGCAGGCAGCGGTTGCCGCATTTCTAAATGACGCCGAGGCGATTGCAGAATTCCGAAAGGAAATGGACGCTAGGCTTGCCGAACGACTGAACGCGCTGCACGAGGGCTTTACCGCCCTGAAGGATGACGGCTTTCCCGTCGATTCAATCAATCCGCAGGGAGCGATCTACTTTTCGGCGCAGTTCAAGCTGCTTGGGAAGACCGTTGATGGCCGGGTGTTGGAGACCGACGAGGATATCCGGAAGCTTCTGTTGGAAGGGGCCGGAGTGGCCGTCGTTCCCTTCCAGGCATTCGGGATTCGTGGAGAAACCGGGTGGTTCAGGCTATCGGCCGGATCTGTCTCGATCGACGAGATTCATGCCCTGTTTCCCCGGGTTCGGGCACTTTTGGGATCACCGTAGAGAAACCGCTCAATAACGTGAAACTCCGGAATCCCGGGATACGTCCGGTTTCTATGTTCCTCGACCCCCGCGCGTTATTCATGCTTGTCGTCCTCGTCGCCGTGACGGGGTTCGTCGGTAAAAATCTCATGATGGCGTTCTATCGCTTGAACAAAGGCGAACAATCCATCCGCAAAGACGGAACGGCGGAGATGGAGGAGCGGCTTCGCAAAATCGAGGCGGCAACGAGCAGTCTCCTCGTCGACATGAGCAGCATGAAGGAGAAGCAGCGCTTCATGGCCCGTCTTCAGTCCGGCTCGGCACCGAGAGAAGTTCCGGCAGCCGAAATATCGGTCGACGGCGACATTTCGCCGATGAAGACTCAGAGCATTCCGATCATCCCGCGCGTGGGTTCGCCGCGGTTCTAACCGGCGTTCTCAGGGCGATAGGAATCTCGCCTCGAATGCATCCTTGAAGGTGCGCGACAACCTCACCTTCGCTCCACTATTCAACACCAGAACAGCGTCGCCGCCGAACCACGGCTGCACTTCGCTCACGCGCTCGATGTTCACCAGAAATCTCCGGTGAACGCGGGCGAACCCGAACTGGGCGAGTTTTTCCTCGAGTTTCCCGAGATTGCCGCGGATCAGATAGCTCGTCGCGCCTGCATGCAGCCGCACGTAGTTGCCTTCGGCCTCTACCCAATCGACGTCCTGAGCTTTAACAAGGCGCGTGCGATCGCGGTCCTTCACGAGAATTCGGTCCGATCCCGCGTCGTCGTCCTTCGTCGTGCGATCGCTCCGCGCATCGTCGCCGAACAATTTCTGCATCATCGCTTCGAGGCGGGAGTCATCAGCACGCGGGCCTTTGTCGGCGATGCGTAACATCGCGCGATCGACGGCTTCGTTGAACCGCTCCGTGGTGTAGGGCTTAATGATGTAGTCCACCGCATTCACTTCAAACGCGCGAATCGCGTGCTGGTTGTAAGCAGTCGCGAATACAACCTGCGGCATTTTTTCTACGCCGAGCTCGGCGATGACTTCGAAGCCATCCATGTCAGGCATCTGGATGTCGAGCAGGAC
>JBDUEH010000566.1:0-2205 GCA_040002555.1 Gemmatimonadales bacterium
TGATCACTTCGTAGCCTCTGAACAGAGTCGCCACTGACCTCGCTTCGAGAATCCGGCGGTTTTCGAAATCGGCGACCGAGTGAAACGCGAGTGCGCCGGCGACGCGCGTGACCGGATCGAAGTCGAGCGACTTGATGTGTCCATTGCGCTTGAGCAGCTCTTCGATCTTTTCTGGCGTCAGCTGGCGCGGGCCCTCGGGAGCGGTCGCAGTTGCAGTTGCGTACGGATCGCCGATGCCGGTGCGGAGAAAGGGCTTTCCGCTCGCGTCAAACTCGACTGGTAGATTCTTAAAGCACATGTGTTGTCCCGAAGTTTCAGGTGAGCTTGAACACGGTCGCCGCCCGTCCGAGGTTGCCGTCGGCTACTTTCAAACCTCCGAGCAACGCGGTCAATGCATCGTTGATGGTCGTCAACTTTTCAGGAAGCGGATGCGTGTGCCCGGCCACTGCTTCGAGTCCATCGGCAATAGCGGCAACACTCTTCCGGGCTGAATTCAGCGCCCATGCGATCGCGATGAGATATCCGGCGAGCGCGACGACCACGAGCGCGACTGTAATCAGCGTCAGTATCAGTAGCATCGATCGATCCTCATGTGGCAGCCCGCTTTTCCAGAACGTCGGCTACGGTGCCGAGCTTTCCGGCGACCTTGCCGGCGGTTCCGAGAATCTGCCCGGCGACTTCGATTGTCGAATCGAGGGCCGAGATGTGCTGCGTGTTGCCAGCAACTCCAGCAGCCGCAGCCAGAGTGTCAGCCGCGTAATGCTGAATCATCCGTGCTGCCTTGAACACGCGGTGCAGATAGTAAACGGCGAGTGGAACGAAAACGACCAGAGTCAGGATCAGACCGGTCCACCAGATCAGAAATACGGCCGGCGGGAACAGCCCGTTAGTCGGCGTCATGTTGCCTCCTGCGCGACGACGGCAGCGATGACTCCGATCAGGTTTTTATCGATAGCGACAAGCCCGTCGCGAACTGCCGAGAGCCCCGCGTTGAGTTTGGTGACTTCTGGTGCGAGGCCGCCCGTTTGAACTTCGATGGCGCGCACTCCGAGCCGGATCTTCGAGAGAAAGCTGGCCGGATTGCCGTAGACTCCCTTTTGGGATCCGCCAATCGCCTCGAGTTCGAGCGAGATGAGGTGAAGGAAGACCGCCAGGGCGACGAACAGAGCAGCCGCACCAATCAGAGAAATCAGTGCAAGCAAGGTCATGGTGTTCATCGAAGCCACTCCGGCCCGAGAATACATGCGGGACAGCCCGGACAAACCTGCGCATGGCTTTTGACGCCGGCTGTCGCACCCACGATCCCGACGGCGGATCCAAGAATCTGGCCGGCTACGATATTCGTTTTCCTCAGCAGCGCAATATGAATGGTGTTGTTCGCGATGCGCTGGCCGACATTCCATATCACGGCAACACCCGCGTGAATGCCTTGAGCCGTGCGCAGTATGAGCGTCAACAGCACGGCGACGACGATCAATACCACGACGAATACGACGAGAGAGATCGTCCAGATGAGCTGGACAGTCTCGGGCGTTATTCTAGACATGTGCACCTCCCCCAGCGTGGCTCTCCAGTGCTTCGACGAGCATTCCGCCTTTCGCTTCAATAGCCTGAACTGTTTCGAGAATCTGGCCGGCAACTTCATTGGTTGTACCGAGCGCCCAGATCGGTTGCGTGTTCTCCCGAATCTGCGCCGCCGCCGCGATCGCGCGCTTCGCATGACTCAGAATGCCTCGCGCAGTGAGCCAGATCGTGATGAGGAGCGCAGCGGCAATCACGATCACAGCCGTAGCGACACCCATCCAGAGAAACCAAGCGTGCCACAGATCAGTGTTTGACATCGGTGTCCTCCTTCGCTGAGCTGTCGTCGAGATAGTCACTTCGCGTCCCGGGACGATCACCGCCCCAGAACCTTTCTTCAGTCCCGCGGGGACGACCCGGTGCCTTTGCACCCCAGAATTGCCATTTCTTATAAAAAATCTCGACGACCTTGAGCGCCGGTGTCGGGTTATCGACGTTCGCCCAGCCGCTCGGCACCTCATCGAGCTTGTCCCACCTTACTTCGCTATTTGCGTGACGGTTGGACAGCCGGCGCGCTCGACGAATCACCGCACCCACTCCCTTCGACATAGTCGTCGAGATAATTCCGCCCGGCGGCTCCTTGTAGAACGGCGAGAACTTGTCCGGGAATCCGGGCATCGTGCA
>JBDUEH010000567.1:0-2196 GCA_040002555.1 Gemmatimonadales bacterium
CCCCGTGCCTCGACGTCGCTGATTGCGCCGTTGCGACGCATCAGCTCAATGACGGTATTGCGACGCTGGATGGCGCGATCGGGATGCTTGCGCGGATTATATCGCTCGGGCGCTTTGGGAAGTGCCGCGAGAGTAGCTGCTTCCGCGACGTTCAGGTTGCGCACCGATTTGCCGAAGTATCGCTGCGACGCTGTCTCTACGCCGTATGCACCGTTTCCCAAAGAGATCTGATTTAGATAGAGCTCGAGGATCTTTTTCTTGTCGAACTTTGATTCGATCTCCCGAGCGACTTTTCCTTCACGAATTTTTCTGACAAGCGTTTTCTCCCGGCTGATGCTCTCGGGAAAAACGTTTCTTGCGAGCTGCATCGTGATCGTCGAGAACCCTTCGTCAAAGTGTCGTGCGATTATGTCGCGGCCGAGCGCTCCGAAGACTCTGCGCCAGTCGATGCCAGAGTGGTCGTAGAAGCGCTTGTCCTCCGTGATGACGAATGCCTGCTGAACCGTGAGCGGAATTTCATCCAGCTTCACCAGCGTGCGCCGTTCCAGTCCCAGCTCGGCGATGAATCGTCCGTCAGCGGCGTAGAGCTTGGACGTCTGCCGCGGCGTGTAGTCGTTAAGTGACTCCACCGGCGGGCATTTCCCACCGCGGCAAACGAGCGCCCACGACCCGTAGGCCGTGCCAAGGCCGAGAGCCAGGCCAAAAGTCATGATCAGCAGCAGGACTCTTACGAGAGTCGGATGCCTGCGACGAAAAGAGTCCGATCGTTTTGCCATTCGGGCTATAAGCTAATGTCCGCACCGTGACACCGCCTTAGTGTATCTCTAATTTGGAGAATGACCGAACCGACTACTCTACTCGACGAGCTCGCATGGCGCGGGCTTCTCCATCAGAACACTGATGGGCTTGCTGAAGCATTCGCGCGCGGATCGGTGTCGGCCTACTGCGGCTTCGACCCGACCGCCTCGAGCATGCATGTCGGGAATCTGATTCCCGTCATGGGGCTGATGCATCTCCAGCGTGCCGGGCATCGTCCAATCGCGGTTGTCGGCGGCGGAACGGGCATGATCGGCGACCCGAGTGGCAAGACGGTCGAACGCCAGCTCAACACGCCGGAGATCGTAGCTGAAAACACGCAAGGCCTGCGGCGACAGCTGGAGAAATTTCTGGACTTCAGCGGGAAGAACGCCGCGCTGATGCGCGATAACGCCGACTGGCTTCAGCAGCTCGGAGCCATCGACTTCATGCGAGATGTCGGCAAGCACTTCACGATCAACTACATGATGCAGAAGGACTCGGTGCAATCGCGCCTGGAGTCCGGAATGTCGTACACGGAATTCTCGTACATGCTGCTTCAGGCGTACGACTATCGCGAGCTGTTCCGGCGAGATGGAGTAACGCTGCAGGTTGGCGGAAGCGATCAGTGGGGAAATATCACAGCGGGGCTCGAGCTCATCCGTCGCACCGAAGGTGGCGAGGCTCACGCGATGACTTTCCCGCTCGTAACGAACTCCAGCGGCACCAAATTCGGAAAAACCGAGTCGGGCAGCGTGTGGCTCGACGCTGACCGAACATCCCCGTACCAGTTCTACCAGTTCTGGATCAACGTCGATGATCGCGATGCTGGCAGATATTTGCGTTTCTTCACTCTCTTGAATCGTGAGGAGATCGAATCGTTGGAGCGGGAGATGTCAGAGCGGCCGCAGGACCGTGCAGCTCAACAGGCACTGGCGAAAGAAGTAACGACACGCGTTCACGGCAGTGAAGCGGCTGCGATCGCAAGCGAGGTTTCCAGGATTCTGTTTGCGAAAGGAGACCCGTCATCGCTCTCTTCTGACGCGCTCCAGGTTTTGAGCAAGGAGGTGCCTTTTGCGGAGAATGCGACTTTTACCAGCGTGATCGACTGGCTTGTAGACCTGAAGCTCGCTGCGTCGAAGGGCGCGGCCCGAAGACTCGTCGAGCAAGGCGGAGTTTCCGTGAACGGACAAAAAATCGCCGGTGTTACGGGTCACCCCGGAGATCCGCTTTTACGCGAGTACTATCTCGTCAAGAAAGGGTCTCGGGACTATGGACTGGTGAGAGTTCGGGCCGGCGGTTAGACCGATTTCCGTCTTGCGGCTACATCGCAGTCGCAAAGCGCCAGATCTTTCCTGATTCCGCAACAACATAGAGGTCACCAGCAGAGTCTTCGCCAAA
>JBDUEH010000568.1:0-2193 GCA_040002555.1 Gemmatimonadales bacterium
CACAACACGACGTCGGCCACACAAAAGTCAAATCTCTACGCCGCAATCCGCCCGTTTCAGGTAAATCCTCCCTGGCAATTCCTGAACACGCAGGGCGGCGCCGCTTCGATCGATAGCATCTCATACGACGGATCACGAGTTCACGTCAACCGCGATCGTATCGTCTTGCCGCTCACACGCCCATCGGGTTTCGGCGCTACCACATTTGACGAAGGCAACGTTGTCGAGATGCTTCGCACATCTCAACTGCCGTTAAATCGGTGGGCGAAGGATCGGCTCGGAAGATCGACCGGTATTCTTTCGTGGGACATCAGCCTGCGCGCAGGCGGCGACACCACGATCGACGTCGCCATACCGCTGCACGAAGCCGGGCCATCATGCCAACACGGCGCTTCACTCGCAGATTGCCGAGGCAGTTGGACAAGCACGCAGCTCGCTGCTACCCAGTCGTGGTGGGAAGGTAAAGAGAATCGCGTCGCGATCAAGTTGCCTTCATCAGCAGCCGACTACGTCAAGTCAATCCATTCCAACCTCGCGTACATTCTCATCAATCGCGACGGGGCGGGTATCCAGCCCGGCTCACGCTCATACGAACGCTCCTGGATACGAGACGGCTCTCTCACCTCGACCGCACTCCTCCGACTCGGTCATTACCGCGAAGTTCGCGACTACATCAACTGGTACGCGACCTACCAGTTCGACAACGGAAAGATTCCCTGCTGCGTCGATACACGTGGAGCCGACCCGGTTCCCGAGAACGACAGCCAGGGCGAGTTCATTTATCTAGTGGCTGAGTACTACAGGCATACGCTAGATAGAGACCTGCTCGAGAAGATGTGGCCGCATGTTTCACGCACGGTCGTCTTCATGGATTCGCTCCGTCACTCGAGAATGACCGACGAATACAAGACCGGTGACAAGCGTGTCTTCTACGGCCTCATGCCCCAGTCCATCAGCCACGAAGGCTACTCGGCCAAGCCGATGCATTCGTACTGGGACGACTTCTTCGCGCTCCGCGGATACAAGGACGCAGCAGATATCGCGACGATACTGGGTAAGCCCGACGCGAAGAAATACGCTGATGCACTAGTTGAATTCCGAAAGGACTTCTACGCGTCGATTCAGTTGTCGATGAAGCAGCACAACATCGACTACATCCCGGGCGCGGCAGAGCTAGGGGATTTCGACGCAACCTCGACGACGATCGCGATCAATCCCGGTGACGAGCTCGCGCACATCCCGCAGCCTGCTTTGAATCGCACGTTCGCGAAGTATTACGCGAACTTCGTGAACCGACGTGACAGCGCGAACTGGGACGCGTATACGCCCTACGAGTGGAGAACGGTCGGAGCGTTCGTCCGGATGGGCGAGAAGAAGAAGGCTCACGAGATCGCTGATTTCTTCTTTAACGACCAGCGACCCAAGGCGTGGCACCAATGGGCCGAAGTCGTTTATCGCGATTCGCTGAAAACCAGCTTCATCGGCGACATGCCGCATACGTGGGTCGGTTCGGACTTCATCAGGTCGGCGCTCGACATGTTCGCGTTCGAGAGAGAGTCCGACTCATCGCTGGTCATCGGCGGCGGAATTCCCGAGAACTGGGCTCGCGAAGAGAAAGGTGTGACGATCCGCGGCCTTTCGACACACTACGGCACGTTGACGTACTCGATGCGTGCTGCCGGCAAGGACATTCAAGTCAGCATCGAGAAAGGCACTCGAGTTCCAGCAGGTGGACTTGTCGTCGAATCGCCGTCAGATCGAGCGATCAAGCAGGCAGTCGTGAACGGGAAGCAGGCGACAGTCGGAAAGGGCAGCATCGTAGTACGAAGTCTTCCCGCTGGCATCACTTTCAAATACTGAAGCGATGACCGGCGCGCGGCTACTCGTCCAGCACAGCTCCGCAAGTTCGGATGACTTCCGCGTACAGCATGCCGCTCGATTTGATCGTCCGCTTCTGCGTCGCGTAGTTCACGTGAACAACGCCGAATCGCTTCGAGTAGCCGTGACTCCATTCGAAGTTGTCGAGAAGAGACCACGCGAAGTAACCCTTAACGGGCGCTCCTTCTTTCATCGCCTGACTGACGGCCGCAAGGTTTCCTCGAAGGCAATCGACACGAAGAGGGTCGTCAACAACTCCCTTAATCGGCGCCGGTGGATCGTAGAAGGCCGAACCGTTCTCGGTGATATAGAGCG
>JBDUEH010000569.1:0-2192 GCA_040002555.1 Gemmatimonadales bacterium
GGAAGACGTGGCCGGGATTGGATCGTCACGCCCGTGAACGACCAGGACGGGGAAGCCCATCGGCGACAGCTTGCCGAGGAGATCGTAGTCCGTGCCTATGCTGTCCCAGACGCTTTGCTGAACGCGGCCGGTGATCCGAAACGGCGTGAGATTTCGTGCGTTCCGCGGGTTTGCGAAGTAGCCCGCCACCGCCAGCTCGAACACGCGTTGCTTGTATTCCGCCGGGTCGGTTTCGCGAAGGCCCGACGCTGCGAGCTCGTCGCGCATCGCTTTGACCTCGGGGCTGTTCTGCCGTCGCGAGAACTCGGCCTCGAACTGCCTGCGAAAATCCATTCTGAGCGGTGCGGGATCGATGAGTGCCATTCTCGCCGGCTTCGACAACGACGGATTTCGATCAGCTTCCAGACAGTAGGTAAGCGCGATCATTGCGCCGAAGGAATACGCGACGATCGAAGGGTTGGTCATCTCGAATTCTTTTACTATCGCATCCAGATCGGCGACATGGGTGTCGATTGTCACCGGATCGTGCTCGTCAGACTTCGATTTCCCGCCGCCACGCTGATCGTACAGAATCACATTGTACTTCTCAGCCAGGTGCAGCATCTGCGGAAGGAGGTACGCGTGGTCCGCACCAGGACCGCCGTGGAGGACGAACAGCTTTTCCGCGTCAGCGGGTCCGTAGGCGACCCAGTACAGCGGAGTCTTCGTGGACGTGGTGAAGCCGCTTTCGCGAGGAGCGGGGATTGGGAGAGGCATGCCCTCGAATTCTAATGCCTCACCGTTGTCAGCCGCCGCGCTTGCCGAGTGTGACTGTCAATTCGACCGGCTTTCCTCCACGCAGCACAACCACTTTCACGACGTCACCCGGTTTGTGCGAGTAGAGGGCATCACTGTAGCTCTGAAGGTCGGTGACTTTGAGTCCGCCGAACTCCGTGATGACGTCGTCCGCCAACAGTCCACCGAGCTCGGCCGGACTTCCCGGACGAACACCGGTCAGCTTGAGTCCTGGAATGTCACCGGCGGCCATGTCGGGAACAGAGCCAAGGTAGACCTGGGATCCCGAGCTGGCGCTGGCGCTCATTCGCGGTGATGCTGCGATGCGAACAAATCTCAGGCGCGCCGGCATGTCATCGAGCGAGCGAATTACGCGATAGGCGAGATCGACCACGCGTGCCTCGCCACCCGAATTGATCTTCTCGATGTCATCGGTGGCACGGTGATAGTCGTTGTGGATGTCAGTGAAGAAATGGAGAACCGGGATGTTCTTCGCGTAAAACGAGGTCTGATCGGACGAACCGAAGCCATCGCCGCCGCCGGAGATCTTGAACGGAATCGCTGAGTGAGCGTTTGCACTGTCGAGGATGCCCGGGAGCTCCGTGGCTGTCGCCGTTCCATAGACTAGAAGCTTGTCGGCATTAAGGCGGCCGACCATGTCGAAGTTGACCATCGCCATCACGCTGTCGAGCGACACTGGAGGATGATCGACGAACCATTGCGAGCCGAGGAGTCCTTCTTCTTCGCCGCTGAAGTTGGCGAAGATGATCGAGCGCCTGGGACGAGTTGCCGAGAGAATGCGAGCGAGCTGAAGGACAGCGGCTGTGCCTGATGCATTGTCGTCCGCCCCGTTTCTGATAGCATCCTTGGCTTCGGGGTCGAGAGCGAATTGAGTTTCGCGACCGAGGTGATCAAAGTGGGCGCCGATGACGATGTACTGGCCGGCGTAGCGTGGATCGCCGCCGGGAAGAATTGCGACGACGTTCTGAGTCGGACGACCGGTTGTGACGCCGGCGTGTGCGTCAGCCGCTGAACGCGCGACGAATTTCTGGAGATAACCGGGGGATCCCTGTCTAAGCCTGAGCGTCGCGTAACGGCGGGCGAGAAAGGCGGCTGCAGAATCATTACCGACGGTGCCGGTGAGGCGGCCTTCAAGGCGATCGCTCGCGAGATAGGCAATGTCGTCGTGAATCACGACTGAATCGGCTGCCGAGGTTGTTGCCGGCGCATGGGTGCCCATCGACGCGCAGCCGGCAATTGACGACGTAACGCCGAAGACGATTAGCGAGCGAAGATTTCGAATCGACATGTTGCCTGGGTTGAGGACCGGATGCGGCCGCCTTGAACCTAAAGCCCTAGACGAATTCCCGGCAAATTCTTGCGGTGTTGACGTGAACCTCAACGCTGTCGCGGATGTC
>JBDUEH010000570.1:0-2187 GCA_040002555.1 Gemmatimonadales bacterium
ATGAACGAGGAAAGCCGCACGATGTACCGCAAGGCAAAACGGCTCATCGATGAGCGGCTGGAGCTGAACCCGGATGATGCTCGCGCCTGTCAGCTTGGCGCGTCAACTGCCGCCAGGTTGGGCGATAATGAAGCGGCGGCCGACTTCTCTCGCCGTGCCCTGACGATCAACCCCGATGATCCGCTTCTGCTGTACAACGTCGCCTGCATGTACGCTCTGGTCGGAAACCCCGATCAGGCGCTCGATTGCCTGGAAAAGGCAGTGGACAAAGGATACGGTCAGAAAGACTGGGTCGAGCACGATACGGATCTGGATTCGTTGCGCGATTTGCCTCGCTTTCAGCGCATAGTGGAAGGGATGTAGGGGGTGAACGAACTCCGCGAGCAGCTCCAACAGTTGCTTGGCGACACGTACAGGCTGGAGCGCGAGCTCACAGGCGGAATGTCGCGCGTGTTCGTGGCCGAGGAAATAGCGCTCGAGCGGAAAGTTGTGATCAAGGTGCTTCCGCCGGAGACCGTGGCAACAGTCAACGTCGCGCGGTTCCGGCGCGAGATTCAGCTCGCCGCATCGCTTCAGCATCCGCACATCGTGCCGCTCCTGACCGCGGGAGCACGCGGCGATCTCCTCTATTATGTAATGCCACTGATCGAAGGGGAGTCGCTGCGGTCGCGACTAGTTCGCAGTGGCGAGCTCCCGGTGAGCGATGTTGCATCCATCCTCGGCGATACTGCCTCCGCGCTCGCGTACGCGCATAACCATGGCGTAGTTCGCGCTCGCGTCGCTGAACGATCCGTTAATTCGAAACTGGGCGCGCAAAGCGACGGAGCCGCCGATCTACGAGGCGTATCGCGCGTATCGCGCAGGTATCGAGGCCGATCTTCCGCGCATGGGCGGGACAGTGGAAGGCAGCTCCGGCGATGCGGACCGCGAATTTCAGAAGGCGATAGAGCTTGATTCCACTTTTGTTCTCCCCCTCCTCGAGATTTTGTCTCCAGTTTTCAAGATTCGCTACGAAACCCGTGATCGCCTTACACCTGTCGACCGCGCTCTCATCGAGCAACGTCAGGCCCAGTTCAAAAATGAGTGGGAGGCGGCATACAACGCGGGGCGGCGGGCCACGGAACTTGCGCCAGATCCGCTTCTGCTGATTCGGCTGGCAGATTTTGCGATCTTCGCCAGCCGCCCGCGTGAGTCGCTCGCCGCGTTGAAGAAGGCCGACCCTGACGGCAGGCTCAAGTTTGGCTGGGGAATCAGAACCGATGGACTGCACCTCACCGGCGATCTTCAGGCCGAGCTTGCCGCGGTAGAGCGTGAGCGTCAGCTCGGATTGGCGACCGATTTCGAGGCGGCTCAGGTTCTTCCCGCACTCGGACGTGTCGATGAGGTGAATGCTCTTATCAACGAGCGCATGCGCCGTCCGTCGCGTCGCGAGGACACACCGGCTGCGCTGATGCTATTCGCGGCACGGGAGTACCGGGCTCACGGCTTTCTGGATGCGTCGAATCAGCTCGCCAACCGGGCGGTGACATGGTACGACGGCCGGCCGGACGCCGAGCTCACCGAAGCCCGGCAGGAGAACGTGATAAATACATTGTTCCACGCCGGCCGGTATTCCGAAGCCAGAGAGAGACTGAGGAAATTTCTTCCCGCCAACGAGGGATACTCAATACGGGGCCAGCTTGCCGCGCATCTCGGCGACACGGCGGCTGCAAGAGGCTTCATAAAAAAGCTGAGGTTGATGAAGGAGCCGACAGCGTATGGCCGTGCTCTGATTGCCGCTGCGCTTGGTGACCGCGAACTGACTTACACGCTGCTTCAGCAGGCGTTCGCTGAAGGGATGTTGTATGAGCCTTTGCTTCACCGGGAGTTCGACATCAAGGCAATGGAGGATTACCCTCCGATTCGTGAACTGCTCTGGCCGAAGGGCTGAGCGGCGGTCTTTTCTCGAGACGGGCTCCGGTTCTCACATCAGCTGGAATCGCGCCGCCAGGACTTTCTCTCGGTAACTGAATATTCGCTTCAGCTGTCGCGCGACGATCGGGTGTGCGATACCACCCAATACGCCGAATGGCAACGCGTAGACAACCCGGTCTTCGATTGTAGTCCCGCCGGATTCCTCGACAAAACTGTGAGTGTGCACCCACTTCGCGTACGGTCCGCGAAGCTGCGTGTCCTCGAACGAGTAAG
>JBDUEH010000571.1:0-2186 GCA_040002555.1 Gemmatimonadales bacterium
TGAACGCAAACGACTCGACAGTTGTGTCGGCCGCGCCGTCCTCGTCCGCCGTGGTTTCGGCGCAGCAGACGACAATGAAAGCGTGTGATATGGTAACCGCGAAGGAGATGTCGGCAATCGTCGGTAGCGAAGTCGTCGCCACGCCAGACGATGGCTCAAACGGAAAAACTGAGTGCGTCTACAAGACCGATAAACCCATCACGCGCACGACGCCGTCCGTGGACCTGTCAGTGGACTGGGGCAGCGGTGAAGGCGGTATGGAAGCGTCGGGAGTGCTGAACAAGCAGGAGCCCGGTGTCGCGGACCCTTACGCGGGCATTGGTGACGCGGCCGCCATGTCCGGGCCGGCCCTCATGATCAAGACCGGAGAGGACCTGATGACGATCGTGCTCTCGGGCGTGGACGATTTTCCCGGGACCGCTAGGAAGATCTACGACACCGCGAAGCCGAGGATGCATCCGAAGAGTTGATTCGGGAAAACTCTAACTACTACGGATTTTGAGCCACGGCGTGGCCGCGCTTTGCTTATTCGCGGTTCACCGGATTCACCACGAGAAGTGGTCCTGCCCATCCGTGCAGGTCACCTGCGGCGAGTGAGTAAGGCGGTCTGAGTCTGTTGACCAGTGGTCTGCATGCCCATCGCAAAAACTTGCAGGCAGCCTAGGCTTGTGATATTTTTCACAAGCCCAAGTACGACCGGGTTTTTCGCTTGTTACTGACCCGGCTCGACCCCAACAAAAAGCTCAACAGCCCTTCATTCTATGGCCACCGCAACCTCTCTTCGCCCCGGCGAAATCAAGGACATCCTCCTTCGCGAAATCGAAGCGGCTGACCTCCGCGACCTGGACGTCGAAGAAGTCGGGACCGTCCTCGAAGTAAAAGACGGTATCGCCCGTATTTACGGCCTCTCCAAGGCAATGTCCGGTGAGATGCTCGAAGTGACCGCCTCCGAGACCGGCGAAAAAATCACCGCCCTTGCGCTCAACCTCGAAGAAGACAACATCGGCGCCGTCATCCTCGGCAACTACCTCGTTCTGAAAGAAGGCGATGAAGTCCGACGCACGCAGCGCGTGCTCGAAGTACCTGTCGGCCCCGAGATGATCGGCCGTGTCGTCGATCCGCTCGGCCGTCCAATCGACGACGCCGGCGCGATCGACGCGAAGCACACTCGCAAGGTCGAGTCGATGGCGCCTGGCATCATCGTCCGCCAGCCGGTGAAAGAGCCGCTCCAGACTGGTATCAAGGCAATCGACTCGATGATCCCGATTGGCCGCGGGCAACGCGAGCTGATCATCGGAGATCGCGGAACTGGAAAAACGGCAATCGCGATCGACACGATTATCAACCAAAAAGGCACCGGCGTCATCTGCGTCTACGTCGCAATCGGTCAGAAGAATTCCACCGTCGCCGCCGTCGTCGAGAAGCTTCGCCAGGCAGGCGCAATGGAGTACACGATCGTCGTCGTGGCCGGCGCTTCGGATCCGGCTCCGATGCAGTACATCGCACCGTACTCCGGCTGCGCGATGGCCGAATACTTCATGTACAACGAAGGAAAGCCGACCCTTTGCGTGTACGACGATCTCACCAAGCAGGCCGCTGCGTATCGCCAGTTGTCACTCGTGCTTCGTCGTCCACCTGGCCGCGAAGCATTTCCGGGCGACGTGTTCTATCTCCACTCACGCCTGCTCGAGCGCGCTGCAAAATTGCGCGAAGACGATGGCGTGATCGACGAAAACATTCTCAAGCCCGGCGGCTCACTCACCGCGCTTCCGATCATCGAGACGCAGGCCGGCGATGTGTCCGCCTACATCCCGACAAACGTGATCTCGATCACAGACGGTCAGATCTTCCTCGAGGCCGACCTGTTCTACTCCGGCGTTCGCCCCGCAGTGAACGTCGGTATCTCCGTGTCGCGTGTTGGTGGAGCGGCGCAAATCAAGGCGATGAAAACTGTTGCCGGGCGCCTTCGTCTCGATCTCGCTCAGTACCGCGAGCTCGAGGCATTTGCATCGTTCGCCTCTGATCTCGATGCCGCAACGAAGAAGCAGCTTGAGCGCGGCGCACGTACCGTCGAAATTCTCAAGCAGCCGCAATACCGCCCGATGTCGGTTGAGCAGCAGGTCATGATCATTTACGCTGTGACCAACGGATTCATCGACACGATTCCAGTGGCCGAGATCAAGGCG
>JBDUEH010000572.1:0-2182 GCA_040002555.1 Gemmatimonadales bacterium
TTCTCAAAGAGTAGCGCAACGGTCTGAACCATGCGCTATTCCATTGGGATAGCCAATGAGGCACTCAATCTGACAAGCACGGCGTGACGTCAAATGCGGGAGCCCGGCAGCCCCAGATGCTGGGCGACCACTACCGGATCGAGCGGGAGCTCGGTCACGGTGGTATGGCGACCGTGTATCTGTGCGTTGACACACGAACCGGCGAGCATGCCGCCGTAAAAGTCCTGCGCCCGGAGCTCGGAAGCGTCGTCACCAAGGAACGTTTTTTCCGCGAGATCGCTTTCGTCTCCAAGCTCGATCATCCGCGAATCCCCCGTGTCATTGAATCAGGTATTTCAGGCGAGCTCCCGTTCTACTCGATGGAGTTCGTCGAAGGGGAGTCGCTCAGGGACCGGCTTCGCCGTGAGCCAAAGCTTGCGATCGCGGAGGCCGTGCGCATCGCGAAAGAGATCGCCAAACCGATGACATACGCGCACGCGCGCGGGCTCGTTCATCGCGACATAAAACCTGAAAACATTCTCCTCCGCGGCGACGATGTTTACGTGCTCGACTTCGGCGTTGCGCGGGCCATTGCCGGAGCCGCAGGCGACCGTCTCACACGAACCGGAATTACGGTTGGCACCCCGGCCTACATGAGCCCGGAGCAGGTAACAGCGGATCGCGATCTCGATTACCGCAGCGATATCTTCTCCTTCGGCTGCGTCGTGTACGAGATGCTGGCCGGCACACCGCCATTTCGTGGAGACACGCCCCAGGTTCTTATGGCGAGCCGGTTCACGAATCCTCCGAAGCCGCTTCGAATAGTGCGGCCGGAATTGCCGGAGTCAGTCGAGACTGCCGTGATCACGGCGATGGCCAGGCTGCCAGACGACAGATTTCAGAGCGCTGCCGAGTTTGCAGATGCCCTTCGCCTTCCGATCGTTACCAAGGAAGCAAGGGATGGCTTTGAAAGCAATGCCGGAGATGAGATCCTGGCGAAGCTGAAAGAATCCTTTCGTGATCTGTATGAGGTTCAGGAAGAGATAAAGGGTGGCGGTATGAGCCGGCTTTTCCTTGCAAAGGATCTCACGCTCAATCGGCGTGTGGTAATCAAGATTCTTCCGCCGGAGCTGGTCAGTCAGATGATGCTCGCGCGTTTCAAGCGGGAAAGCGAAGTCACCGCGCGCCTGCAGCATCCTCACATACTGCCGGTCATATCAGCGGGAGTGCGCGACGGCCTGGTGCACTACATCATGCCGTTCATCGATGGCGAGTCGCTGCGCGGGCGAATCGGGCGCGAACAGCAAATGCCGATGAATGAGGCGCTCCGGTTGCTGCGCGAAGTGACAGATGCGCTCTCCTACGCGCACAAGAACGGGATCATCCATCGCGACCTCAAGCCCGAGAACATCCTGCTCCAGGACGGGCACGCAGTGCTTGCCGACTTTGGCATCGCTGCGGCACTGAGCGGCGACCATGGTGAAGCGGCCCCGCGCCTCACGGGAACCGGGATGTCGCTCGGCACCGTCGGATACATGGCGCCGGAGCAGGCCCTTGGAGAGCGCAACGTTGACGCTCGCGCAGACATCTATGCGATGGGCGTCATTGCCTATGAGATGCTTGCTGGCACGCCTCCATTCAGCGGTGCAACCGATCAGGCAATTCTCGTCGCCCATCTCACGCGTGAGGTGCAGAGCGTCGACATAGTTCGGGAGGACACTCCACCTCAGGTTGCGCAAGCGATCAAGCGGGCGATGGCGAAGGATCCCGCAATGCGTTTTCAAACTGCCGCTGAGTTCCGCGACGCGCTGGAGCCTGCCGTTGGCGGAGTGTCTGGACCCACGCTTGCCACGCGCATCCGTCGCCTGAGAAGGCTCCCGACAAAAGTAAAATTCGGCGTGCCGATCGCGCTAGCGATTGCTGCGGCCGCCGTGTTTGTGGCGGGCAACATGCGCCGGAGCAGCGCGGCACCCGAAGCCGTCACCATCGCGATTGCGCCGTTCAACGCGCTGACAGGGGGATTGGAGCTCTGGCGCGAAGGTCTGGTAGACGTGCTCGCGCGAAACCTGGATGGAGCCGGGCCTTTCCGCACCGTGTCTCCAACACTTTCGATCAAGGGATTCCCTCCTGCATCCGACCGCAAGTCAGCGTCTGACCTCGCGCGGCGCACCAACGCTCAATACGCCATCTTCGGCACCCTCGT
>JBDUEH010000573.1:0-2177 GCA_040002555.1 Gemmatimonadales bacterium
TACTTCCCGAATGCTGCCGAGAGTGCTCTGGCGACCCGCGATTCTGTTTTTCGCGATCTCCCAGTTCGTGCTCGCCTTTGCGCCACTCTTGGAGGGGCGCTTTGGCCCAGACGCGCGCGCACACGCTGAGGAAGCCGGCACAAACATTCATCATGCGCACAATGACGCTGATTGTGCAGCATGTACGGCTCGCGATCTCATGGCGTCAGCCGAGCCGGGATCGACCACTTCCACCACTGCCACCTCCGTTGCCGTCGGCACGTTTGCGTCGACCGAGCGCAGCGACGAGTTCTCCCGGACTTCCCAGACTCAGTCCCGAGCTCCTCCCTCCGTTTAGGTAGAGAGTCGGTCCCGCCCTATGGCCGGACCTTCGGATTTGTTGCGAAGGCAACATGCGCCAGCGCCGAGCGGCCTGGTGTTGAAGTCTGACCACAAAACAAAGAGAACATTAATGCGAGGACGTTACATCCTCTGCGTGGCCTGCCTGATCGTGACAGCGACAGCACAGGCACAAACGCCGCAAAAACCCATGTCAAAAGCTGACAGCGTCCGCGCTGATTCGGTCGCACTGGTGCAGGAGCTGGAAAAGGAACTCGGAGCGGCGGCAGATACCGGCGGAACGTCTGCGTCGGCGCCGCGCGCGGCGGGCGGATATATGAACATCGGATTCGTCTCGCTGACCGACGCTGGCTGGTCGTCCGCAAAAGACATCGAGGCGCTGAACGTCGGCGACCACGATCCGAGGGTTCGCGGTTTCACCATTCCTAACGCCGAGATCTCTCTCGACGGCGCAGTCGATCCCTACTTCAAGGGTTACAGCAACATCGTTTTCAAGATCCAGCCAAATGGCGAGACCGGCGTGGAGCTCGAAGAGGCGTACCTGCTTACCACCTCGCTTCCGTCAAATCTTCAGATCAAGGCTGGACAATTCTTCGCCGAGTTCGGCCGGCAAAACCCTCAGCATCCGCACTCCTGGGCGTTTGTCGACGTCCCGATCGTGTTGGGTAGAATTTTCGGACCAGATGGCCTGAGAAGCCAGGGATTGCGGCTGTCGTATCTCCTGCCGACGCCGAATTACACCGAGGCACTCGTTGGAATTTTCAACAGTAACGGCGGGACGACTTCGAGCTTCAGGTCACCTGAATCGTCCGAGATTCATGGCGGAGCTCTCGACGACCGCCCGGTCAACAGCCTTAAGGACATGCTGATTGTACCGCGCGTTTCCACTTCGTTCGATATCTCCGATACACAGACACTACTGCTCGGCGCATCTGCCGCGTTTGGTCCGAACAATTCGGGACCGACTGCAAGAACCACAGTCTACGGCGTTGACGGCTATTGGAAGTGGAAGCCTGCAGCAGCGGAGCAGGGTTTTCCTTTTATCTCGATGCAGGCTGAAGCGTTGACACGCAGCTACGATGCACAGAGCAGAGTTTCGGTCGACGCCCCAAGTGCGTCGTTCCCGGACGAAGTCCTGAAAGACCGCGGAACGTATGCGCAGGTTCTATGGGGTATCAAGCCACGATTGATTGCCGGACTTCGCGGAGACTGGTCCAGCGGCGACTCGGCATCGTTCGACTCGGAGCTGAGAGCGAAGCGTTATCGCGTCTCGCCGAACTTCACGATCTATCCGACGGAGTTCTCGAAGTTTCGCGTGCAGTACAACTACGACAACCGGACGGGCATTGGGTCCGACAATTCGCTGTGGTTCCAGTTCGAGTTCCTGATTGGCGCACACGCAGCACACAAATTCTAACGGTGAAAAACTACAAAATGAAAAACCTGAACTTTATGAGAGCAGCGGCTGCAGCAAGCTTTGCGCTTGCGTTCGCCGCGCCCGCCGGTGCACAGCTCAAGGTCGTCGCAACAACTCCTGACTTTGCCGCAGTGGCAAGAGAAATTGGTGGCAAGGCGGTGAATGTCACGTCGCTTGCCAAACCGACAGAAGATCCTCACTTCGTTGACGCCAAGCCGAGCCACATCGTGACGCTCAATCGCGCCGACGTTCTCATCGACGGTGGCGCCGAGCTCGAGCTTGGATGGTTGCCGCCGCTTCTTGAAAGCGCGCGTAACTCGAAGATTGGCGCCGGCGCGCCCGGCCGGGTTGTCGGATCTGAAGGAATCAAATTGATCGAAATTCCGACGAGCTTCGATCGGTCAAAGGGCGACGTTCACTC
>JBDUEH010000574.1:0-2167 GCA_040002555.1 Gemmatimonadales bacterium
CGCGCCGTTTCAGGAAGCCGGCAAGATCACGCCAGTGTTCGTCCGCTTCTCCACCGTCGCCGGCGAGCGCGGCTCGGTCGATACCGCCCGCGACGTCCGCGGCTTCGCCGTCAAATTCTACACCGATGAGGGCAACTGGGATCTCGTTGGGAATAACATCCCGGTGTTCTTCATCCAGGATGCGATGAAGTTCCCCGACCTCGTGCATGCGGTAAAGCCGGAACCGCACCATGCGATGCCGCAAGCGGCATCGGCGCACGATACGTTCTGGGACTTCATTTCTCTCATGCCGGAGTCGACCCACATGATCATGTGGGTCATGTCCGACCGCGCCATTCCGCGCAGCTATCGCACGATGCAAGGATTTGGCGTGCACAGCTATCGCCTCGTCAACGAAGCCGGCGAATCCGTCTTCGTGAAATTCCATTGGAAGCCGAAGCAGGGCACGCACTCGCTCGTCTGGGACGAGGCGGTAAAGCTCGCCGGCGCAGACGCCGACTTTCACCGCCGCGACCTCTGGGAGGCGATCGAAGCCGGCGAGTATCCCGAGTGGGAGCTCGGGCTTCAGATCTTCACCGAGGAACAAGCCGAGGAATTCAGCTTCGACATTCTCGACGCGACGAAGATCATTCCCGAAGAGCTCATCCCCGTGATGCCCGTCGGCCGAATGACACTGAATCGCAACCCCGACAACTTCTTCGCCGAGACCGAGCAGGTCGCCTTCTGCACGGCGCACGTCGTGCCGGGTATCGACTTCTCAAACGACCCGCTTCTCGCCGGCCGCATTCACTCCTACGTCGACACGCAGATCACCCGACTCGGGGGACCGAACTTCCACGAGATTCCAATCAACGCGCCGATCGCGCCGGTGCATAACAACCAGCGTGATGGTCTTCACCGGCAGGCGATTGCCCGCGGGCGCGTCGCGTACGAACCCAACTCGCTCGGCGGCGGTTGTCCGTTCCAGGCCGGCACCAAGGGGTTCGTATCATTCCCGCAGCCGGTGCGCGAGGACAAGCTGCGTGGAAAGCCGGAGAAGTTCGCCGACCACTACTCACAGGCGACACTGTTCTACAACAGTCAGACGGAGTGGGAGAAAAACCACATCGTCGGCGCGCTTCGATTCGAGCTGAGCAAGCTGACGGTTCCGGCCATCCGCGTGCGCATGCTTGCGTCGCTGCGAAACGTCGACGACGGTCTCGCCGCGAAGGTCGCCGAAGGATTGGGACTCGAGCTGCCTGAACCGTTGCCGCGCGTTCTCGAGGAGCCCGTGGTACCTGAAGTGACGAGCTCTCCGGCGCTGTCGCTTACCGCACTACCTGGTGAGACCGGCATCCGCACGCGGAAAGTCGCGATCCTCGTCGCCGACGGCGTCGAGGGCAAGTCACTCAAATCGCTGCACGCAACGCTCACCGAGGCAGGAGCAATACCGCGGTTTGTTGGCTCTCGACTCGGTACGTTTACGACGGCGGGCGGCGACACGATCGAGGCCGACGCGTCGATGGAAAATTCGCCTGCCGTGCTGTTTGACGGAGCGATCCTTCCCGACGGCGACCTCGCGGTGAAGTCGCTCATGTCCAACGGTCAGACGATTGAGTTCGTCGTCAACCAGTTCCGGCATAACAAGACCATCCTTGCGCTCGGTGCATCGCGCGCACTGCTGGAGCGAGCCGGGATTCCGGCGACTGCAACGGACGATGATGGTTTGCTCATCGCAAAGGCTAGCGACGGCAAGGTGGCGAAGGCGTTCATGTCCGCCCTTGCGAAGCACCGGCACTATGAGCGCGAGCTCGATCCGCCGCCCGTGTGACGCTCAAGCTCGGGATGTGCGGGTTCACGGTCGGAGCAGCCGCGTACTTCAAGCAATTTCGGGTCGTAGAGATTCAACACACCTTCTACGACCCACCGCAGCTCTCGACGCTCGAGAAGTGGCGGGCACAGGCGCCCGCTGACTTCGAGTTCACCATGAAGGCGTGGCAGGTGATCACCCACATCGGAACGAGCAGCACATACCGCCGGCTCAAACGCGCGTTCAACAAAGAGCAGCGCGCCGAGGCTGGCGGGTTCCGCGTGAACGACACAACGCTTGGCGCCTGGGTAACGACAATCGAGGCCAGCCGAGCGTTGCGGGCGACCGCGATCTTGTTTCAGTGTCCCGCGAGCTTCA
>JBDUEH010000575.1:0-2166 GCA_040002555.1 Gemmatimonadales bacterium
TTCCGCATGTCTTCGACTGCATCGAGGATGGTCTGCGGTCCGACTGAGCAGTTCAATCCAATCACATCAGCACCGAATGCATCGAGCGCCTTGGCGATATCGGCTGCAGATGCACCATAAGGTGTGAGGCAATCGGTGCCAATCGTCATCTGAGCGATGACGGGCATCGACGAGTCAACTTCGCGGGCTGCGAGAATTCCTTGCTCGATCTCTGCGATGTCCGCAAACGTCTCGAGCAAAAAGAAATCCGCACCGCCTTCCTTCAACCCCTGCATCTGCTCGGCGAAGATGGCTCTCGCCTCGTCGTGTGACGTCGGACCATAGGGCTCGAGCCGAACTCCCAATGGACCAACTGCACCCGCGACCAGCACATTGTCGCCGGCCTCGTCGCGAGCGATCGTCGCGGCTGCCTTGTTGATCGCGTTGACCTGGGACTCGAGACCGTAAGGGGTCAGCTTCGTTCGACTCGCGCCGAACGTGTTCGTCTCGATGATTTCCGCACCGGCTTTCACGTATGCGCGATGAACTTCGCGAACAAGATCGGGCGCGCGAATATCGAGTTCATCGTAACACTGATTGATGAACACGCCTTTGGCGTATAGCATGGTCCCCATCGCGCCATCAAATACGACGACCTGCTCGGGGTCGAGCAGGCGGCGAATGAGGTCCTGGCGATCTGTCATCAATGCTCTCCCGTCGGCGCGTCCTGGATCGTTACAAGCGGAGCCGGCGAGCTCGGCGTCGTTACGCTCTGCGGAATCGTGAACTCGCCTGTACCAACACGCTCGAGAACTTCACGTGCCTTGCGACGGCTCGATCCGTTGATGGCCGAGATCGGACCAAGAACCGCGTAGACAAATCCCGGCGCGCCGAATCTGACACCGATATTGAAGAATGCCATGACCACCGAGAGGATTCCAACTATGGCAAACCCGAGGTAGTGTCGGCTGTGGGTCTGCGCGTCATATGCGGAGAGCGCGTCGATACCAAGCTGCGGACGCGTCTTGTACGCATGCCTGTAAAGAAGGGCAATCATGAGAAATACCATCGTCCAGCCGAGCCCGTAGATGATGAACAGGGAGCCGACCTGGTCGCCGCGAAGGGTGATGTCGGACGGGCCTCCGAACATCGCCACGATGGCCGTCGCCATGAACTTCAGCGGATATACGTAGAACAACACCGTGAAAAGCAGGATGCCATTAACGATGATGGTGTACGAGTCGCCAAGTGCGTAGCGGCGAAAGACGTTTGTATGTGCGACCCAGATGAAGTAGAGCGCGCTGAAGCTCAGCGCGAACGGAACGAAACCGTTGAGATTCCTCAGCAACTCGTCGAAATCGCGCGGAACTTCGAGACTGACAACGAGCAGTGTAGCGGCGAATGCGAACATCGCATCCGTGAACGCCTCTATCCTGGTGGATTCATGCTCGCGCTCGGCGATCATGTACCGGCGGCCTGAAGATTGTCGGCGCGGGCGGTCGCATCATCGATGAATCCACGAACCGCATAGTACTTCGCTTCGGGGTGATGGATGATGACTGCAGCGGTACTTTGTTCCGGGAGAAGCTGGAACGATTCGGTGAGATCCATATCCAATGCCTCCTTCGCGGGGAGAAGCTTGAACACAGTCGCGTGGTCGTCGAGATCGGGGCACGCGCCGTAACCCCATGAATAGCGCTTACCGGCCGAGGTACCAAGCTCTTTCTTGATCCGATGATGCAACCATTCGGCCGTAGCTTCGGCGGCTTCGACTGAGAGACCGTGTGAGTAGAGCGCTTCCGAGTATTCGTTGTTGCCCTGGAGCTTATCGAACTGGAGTGTGGCTTCCTTTCCGACTGTGACGACCTGAAGTGGAAGGACGTCGACGTCGCCGGACTCGGATGAGCGAATGTAGTCTGCGAGACAGAGGCGCTCGCGACCGACCATTCTCGGAAAGTGGAATCTTGCGATTTCCCGGAGTGAGCCGCCGTCACTCGAGTACGCTGCCGGATCGTACACGATGATGTCGTTGCCGAGTGACTGGACGGGGAAGTAGCCGTAGACTGCTTGCGGCTTGATCCAGCCATTTTCGGATGCGTCTTTCTTGAGACGAGCGAGCGCGGGCTCGAACTCATTCTTGATTGTGTTGTCGTACGCTTCGCCTGATCCGCGCGCCCCCCATTGCAG
>JBDUEH010000576.1:0-2159 GCA_040002555.1 Gemmatimonadales bacterium
CGACGGTGATTTCGCGGTTCAGGTTGTTGAACAGCGGGAAGGCCATGCTGAAGCTTAGGTTCTGATTGTACGCATAGCGCTTGTCGCCGATTCCAAACGCGGGGTCGAGCCCGCTGCCACCGCGGCTGAAATTCATGTTCACGGTTGGCAGATATGAAGTCTTTGCGGAACGCAGTGACTGGTGGGCTGAGTTCAGCTGTGCATTTGCCTGTTCGATAGCTGGAGCGTGCTCGAGGAGCGGTTGTAGCTCGGCGAGGGATGGAATCGCAACCTGCTGGTCAATGGTGTCCGAAACAGTCGCCGTTACCGTCCTCGGAGATGCAACAAGTCGCGTAAGCGTGGCATTTGCGAGCTGGATGTTATTCTCAGCCGAGAGATTGGCGAGCCGAGCGTTGCCAAGTGCAACGAGGGAGCGAAGCGAATCGGAAACTGTCGCGGCGCCGGCCCGAAGACGCAGTGACGATGACTTGAATTGCTGTGCTGCCTGTTGAACCTGAGCGTTTGCAGCGCTCTGTGATTCGCGGGCGGCGAGAATGTTGTAGTACTGCTGCTTCACCTGAAGCGCGATCTGGTAGCGCGAAACTGTTTCGCCGGCCTCGGCGGCATGGACGTCGGCCTTGGTTCGCTTGATGTCGAAGAAACGTCGTCCGCCGTCGAAAAGCTGCAGGCTGCTGTTGAGGCCCGTGGAGTAGTTGGTCGGATTACCAGTGAAGGGGACGAGGTTTCCCTGCGTATCAAAGCGGTCGCCGGACTGACGCTGGGTTCCGGCCGAAAGGTTGAAGCTCGGTAGAAAAGCAGCGTATGACTGTTTGACGGTAGCGTCGGCAGTGCGGATCGACCCTCGCGCCTGCACGGCCGATGGCACGTTCTTCTGCGCCATCAGGATTGCTTCGGAGAGCGTGATCGGTGTGGCGGTGGTGTCGACAGTTTGCGCCGTGGCGATGTTTGAGAGGGCGAACAGCGCCACGGAGACGAATGATGCTATGTATTTCATGTACTGGGTTGGTTACGGTCTGACTTTTCCTGAATCGCGGCGAGCGCGCATTTCAGCGGCCTGTTTTCTCAATCGTTCGCGCATCTCATCGAGCTTCTTCCCTTGTTCTGGCGTCAATACGCGCTTGAGCTCCTCATGGGTGCTGTCGCTGATGACCTTGCCGATTTTCTGAATTGAATCGATCTGCGGCCGCAGTGGCTTGAAGAGCTCGCGCATCTGCACACGGCTGCGTGTCATGATAGAGTCGAACTGAGCGCGCTGGGTGGCGTTCAGGTCCAACTCCTTTGACATCCGGTCGAGACTCGAGTGTGGCGAGCGACGACCGTGCCCGTCGCGGGAAAACGCGCGGTCGGTAGTCACGCCGACTGCGATTCCCGCTATGAACGCAGCGATCAGGAAGATCAGCGCGTAGCTCTTGGAGCGTTGCATTTTTCTGCCTGCTAGTGTGAAAGGACGTACTCGAGAGCGGCGTCCCTGCTTGCTGCCCTGTCGGTGGTTGAAAGAATTGCCTCCGACGCATCGGCGTCGGGCGTTGGCGTCTGAACAACTGACTCGTAGGCGTACTGCAAATCCGACTCGGACAGGCGCCGATTGATGACGTTGCTGAGTGCGGCGATGGCCATGGCCGCGATGAGTCCCGCCTTAGCCCACGGAGCGAGCACGGACCACCAGCGTGAATCCTCTGGGGCGGCGGTTTTCACGCGGGCCATGGTGCGCTGTTCGAGTCCAGCCCAATAGGCTTCAGAGTCGCCGGGAGCAGGGAGGTAGGCGTCGCGAACGAGGCCAGTCAGCGGCTCGCCAAGCAAGTCGCCGTCGGCTGGTCCAGTCGGGCCAGGAAATCTCAGTTCGTCGGTCATCGTTACTCCCTCAAATTCTTCAAAAGACCGCGCAGCTTCTGCCGCGCGTGGTGAAGATCGGATCGAGCCGTTCCGCCGGGAATACCCAGCATCACTCCGATCTCGACATGCGTAAAACCTTCGATGTCGTGCAATACAATTACCGAGCGCGCGCGTTCCGGAAGCTGTGCCAGAGCCTCAGCCAGTCGCCCTCGCAGTTCCGCATACTCGGCGGGATCACGGAAGGGCGATTGAAGAGCTTCGCTCAGCTCGTCCGTCGTCCTGACCTTTCTGCGTCTGGCAATGTCGAGCGCGGCGTTGGCCACGAT
>JBDUEH010000577.1:0-2158 GCA_040002555.1 Gemmatimonadales bacterium
GCAACCACCGATGACTCGCCGCACTCTCGAGCACACGACCATCGACGAGTATCTCAACATGGCTCGGCCGCTGATCCCTCGGCGCCCACGCAAACGTTACCTGCGCCTCATCCACGAAACCCGTGTCGACAATCGCAAGCGCGATCTGGCGCGCGCGGAATGCACCGGCTCGATCGAGCCGCCACGGATCCTTCCCCGAAAACGCTCCGCCTCCGATCGGCACACGCGGACCATATGCGTCGAACACAAGCTTCCGCCCGGTCTGCCCGTTGTCATTCATCGGCCCACCAAGCGTGAACACTCCGCTCAGGTTGACACGGATCTGCACATCATCCGGTACGACGAGCAGATGCGGAATTGCAACAGACTGCGCCAGAAGTTCCGCAACGAATGCGTCCCTTACCGCCCGCTCGAGCACAACCAGCGAAGCGTCCGCGAGATGCTGAACACTCACGATGACGTCGGTGACCTTGTAGCGATTGCTTCCCGATAACGATCCGTCAGGTGTCAGCGTTATCAGGATCTTCCCGTCAGGACCAGCGCCCAGCTCCCGCCGCAGTACGCACAGTTCGAGCAGCCGGTCCCGAAGGGCCAGCACCAGATGCTGCTCCAGCGGCAGATAGCGACACGCCGGCTCCGCGATGGCATATCCGATGTGAATCGCCTGATCGTCGGTGTATTCACGCTGAGCCCTTTCGTCAGCATCCGATTCGTCGAGTACAACCGCGAGATGCAGGTTGACGTCATTGCCGCGCGGGCACTGATAATCCGATCCGTCTGCCACTCCCGGAAACGGCTCGCCAAATCCTGCACGCCCGTAGACGGCGCGAATCGTACCCTCGACAAAATCCCGGTCGAGCGGCCCGCCGGCTGTCGAACAGCGTCCGTCGACAAAACAGTTGGAATCATGGACGGCAACTTCCACCTGCACTATCGCTCGCTCGTCCTGCTCGAGCGCAATATCCACGATCGAATCAGCGATCTGATCCGCGAGCTTGTCAGGATGCCCGGGCAGAACTGCCTCGGCCACGAGAGTCCGTCGGTCGATGCAACGCGCCGATAATCCATCGGCAGCGTCTGTCGAAGAGTTACGCGCTCTCATGTTTTCTCCGCAAGAAGATCGTCCGGAAGTCTGGTTGCCGATGCAACCCACCGTTCCGAATCGTTTAATGGCCCCAATCCAAGCACTCCAAGGTGAACTTTGATTCCCAGTGTCGAGATTGCTGCGGCGGAACGTTTCGATGGTGCGGTGAAGTGTCCGTCCGTCAACACCACTGCCACTCGCGCCCCGCTTCGTCGTGAACTCTCGATGACGTGATCGATCACCGGCTGGATCGAAGTGCCGCCCGTTGTGCTGATCCTTCCCGCATCGAAGTCCGCTTTCGATATCGGCGTCACGACGGTCGAGAATGCAAACATCTCCGGCAGCAGCTGGCGTCTCAGAGGTATGAGTGCGGCATATAGACGCTCGAGCAAGCCGTACATGCTTCCGCTCACATCCAGATAGATCGGTGCAGCGCATGGTGCTGGCCGCAGGCGTGTGGTCTCGGAGCTGAACAGAAGCGGCTGCGGAAGTCCCAGCTCGCGCGACATCACATGCCGCACAACCGCTCGGCGATCACGAGTGCGATCCACGGATATTGCGGGCACTCTCTCCTCCAGCCACCGCTTGCTCCCCGATGACTGCCGCAAAAAACTTTTCCTGAGCAGCACGGCAAGAGCAAGCTCCAGCCGCCGCTCTTTCTGCACACGGTTCAATATCCGGGTCTCGATTTCGCCGCCTCTTCCAGCCCCTTGCAAGCCCTCGCGCAGCACGGACACACCACTCACGAGCTTTGGGAGAGCATTCGTAATGCGGGAATCACGGCCGCTGGAATCTGCCGCACGCTCTACATCAGTTTGGCCATGCCCGCCAAGGAGCCTTATCGAGATATCCGGCGCTGTTCGCTCGAGCGCGCTGATGATCTCGCCGTACGTGACCAATGACGGCTGCTTGTTACGCGGGCGAAGCAACGCCGGATCGTAAAGGCGGCGATGGATGCTCCTAAGATCTTCATCACATCCGGCAGATGCAAGCCAGGCGGGGCGCTCCGGCCAGCCCGGCGGGGGGCGAAGCACGAATTCGGGCTCCGTGTTTTCACGATAGTACGAAGTGAAG
>JBDUEH010000578.1:0-2151 GCA_040002555.1 Gemmatimonadales bacterium
TCTTTTTTTCCGGGAATCGCGATTGTGCTGACTGTCATGGCCTTCACCGTCATTGGTGACGCACTGCTGAGAGCGCTTCAACCAAGAAAATCGGTGATTGGATGAGTCAACCGCTTTTGTCGGTGCAGAATCTCTCGACGTTCTTTCACACCGAAGAGGGTGTCGCACGTGCGGTTGACGGCGTTTCGTTCGACGTCAACGCCGGCGAGACGCTTGGAATCGTAGGAGAGTCCGGTTGCGGAAAATCTGTGACGGCGCTCTCTATCCTTCGCCTCATCCAGCAGCCGGGACGCATCGAGGCGGGCAGCAGAATCGAGTTCGAAGGAAAAGACCTCGTCACGCTCGATGACGCGGCGATGCGCGACATTCGCGGCAACCGGATCTCCATGATTTTCCAGGAGCCAATGTCCGCGCTGAATCCCGTGTTCACCGTCGGCGATCAGGTGGCCGAGGTCGCCAGGGTTCACGGAATCGGTTCGAGACGCGATGCGTGGAATCGTGCTGTCGAAATGTTGACTCTCACTGGAATTCCGTCTCCCGAAGAGCGGGCAAAGCAGTATCCCCATCAGCTCTCCGGCGGAATGCGGCAGCGCGTGCTCATCGCGATGGCGCTGATGATGACGCCAGCACTCATCATTGCCGACGAGCCAACAACGGCGCTAGACGTCACCATCCAGGCGCAAATTCTCGACCTGTTGAAGGGTCTTCAAACGAAACTCGGCACGTCGATTCTGATGATCACTCACGATCTTGGAGTCATCGCCGAGACCGCGTCGAGAGTTCTTGTGATGTATGGGGGGGAGATCGTTGAGGAGGCGGACGTGCTGGTTCTGTTCGCATCGGCACAGCATCCGTACACCGAAGGCCTGATGAACGCGATGCCTCAGATCACCGATTCGCGTGAGCGGCTGAATGTGATTCCGGGCACAGTGCCGCCTCCCACCGCGTGGCCATCAGGCTGTCGCTTCCGCGACCGTTGCCAGTACGCGTGGGAAAAATGTGAGAAGGAGCATCCACCGCTCTACCGGATCGGCGAAAGACACACGTCGCGTTGTCATCTCGCGGTCGAGCCCGAGCGGCGCGGTCATCCGCACCTTCCTCTCGTCGAACAAGCTGGAGCGACGCTTTGACGGAACCGCTTCTTTCAGTCAGGAATCTTCGGAAGGTCTTCCCAATAACCAAGGGCATTTTCGGGCGCCAGGTCGGCGAAGTTCGCGCGGTTCACGATGTCTCTTTCGACATCGCCCAAGGCGAAACCCTTTCGCTGGTCGGCGAATCGGGATGTGGCAAGACGACAACTGGCCGAGCAATTCTTCGCCTTATTGAGCCAACGTCGGGAGAAGTTCGATTCGCCGGAAAGGACGTAATCGCCATGAACGCTAGCGAGCTCCGAGCGATCCGGCGTGAGATCCAGATCATTTTTCAGGATCCCGTTTCATCGCTGAATCCGCGAATGACTGTCGGCACCGCAATCCGCGAAGGTCTCACGATTCACAAGCTCGCCGAGGGCGCGA
The DNA here is from genome assembly GCA_040002555.1 of Gemmatimonadales bacterium. GTDB lineage: Bacteria > Gemmatimonadota > Gemmatimonadetes > Gemmatimonadales > Gemmatimonadaceae > UBA4720. Next base: position 1,515 of record JBDUEH010000578.1, read on the forward strand.
TGGCGGATGCGCGGGTTCGCCAACTGCTCGATGAGGTTGGACTGCGAGCGGAATATGCGACTCGATACCCGCATGAGTTTTCGGGAGGACAGCGGCAGCGGATCGGCATCGCCCGCGCACTCGCAGTCGAGCCCCGCTTCATCGTATGTGACGAACCGGTTTCTGCGCTCGACGTGTCTGTCCAGGCGCAGGTAATCAACCTGCTGCGCGATCTCCAGCGTGACAGAGGCCTTACCTACCTCTTCATCGCGCACGACTTATCAGTGGTCAAGCACATGTCGGATCGCGTGGCCGTGATGTACCTCGGCAAGATCGTCGAGCTTGCGAAAGCGGAAGATTTGTATCGCGAGCCAACGATGCCGTACACGCAGGCACTGTTGTCTGCCGTGCCGATCGCTGATCCGACGATGGTAAAGCAGAGGATTCTTCTCGAGGGTGATGTCCCATCGCCCGCTTCGCCTCCGTCCGGATGCGTCTTCAATCCGCGGTGTCAGCATCCCGCAAAGGATGCTGCCTGCACGGTGATCAACCCACCGCTGGAGGAGAAGGCACCAGGACACTTCGCGGCGTGTATCAAGCAGCCACCCACGATGATCGGGTGGGACGAACAGCAGAAAGCAGGTGGCACGAAGCAGCC
>JBDUEH010000579.1:0-2134 GCA_040002555.1 Gemmatimonadales bacterium
CGATCGTTGTACGTCGCCGTGAAATCACTGGCATTCACGCCGAGGTGCCCCCACATGAAGTTCTTGAACTGTACGTGCCAGTTGGTGTTCAACCCGACAGTGGTTGGCAGACCTTCAGTCGTCCACTTCTGCATTGTGTTGAAATTGAAAAACGCGCGCTGGTAGACCTTGGTTGGTTTCTGATAGTTTAGCGAGAACCAGTTGCGGAACATCTGCTCGTCGGCGCGCGACTGAAATCCGAGATCATTCGTCTCAAAGCCAGGCGAAAAACGCTGAAGCACACTTTGAAATCGTGTGACCCCGCCGCCGAATTTGCTTACAGAAAGTCTTTCCGCGTTTCCAGTCAGTGAAGTGGCGGTCGGATCGAAGGCGATGTCGTCGTCGGGTCGCTGGTAGCGATGCACCCCATCGCGCTGTGTGCTGGCAATCGCATTGGCCGTTCCGGTAACGGTGCTCGCAGCGACGTACGCACGAGCCTCGTAGTTCTTGCTGAAGAAGCGGTGACGAACGTCAAGCCCACTCGTGTAAGCGCTTCGGCGAAGGAACAGGTCCGTATCCGAATCGAGACTGCGATTCACTCCGGTAACCATCACTCCGATTCCCGTCTGTCCGTCATTCAAGTCCTGCTGAAGGCGGCCTACCGCGTAGTTGGTTCCTGGCTCGATCGTGCGATCCTGCGTGCCGACTTCTCGCTGCGTCAGTGCATCGAGGAACCCAACCGACAACCCCTTGCCCAGCCGGCCCGTCAGCTTGCTCGCGCCAAGAATCGTTGTGTTCGTGGGGCTCGCATTGTCCCCATACAAGCCGCCGAGCTGAGGTCCTCGTCCGACTCGCCTTGAGTAAAACAACCCCGTACATCCCGAATCGATGTCACCACAGGACGTGTTAAAGGTAAAGATCCCCGATCCCTCCAGAAAGAAGGGCCGCCGCTCCTCGAAGAACTGTTCGAAAGCTGAAAGATTCAGCACCGACGGATCGGCCTCCACCTGACCGAAATCGGGGTTAATCGTGGCATTCAATGTCAGGTTGGATGACAAGCCGTATTTCAGGTCCGCCCCTGCCGTATACGACTGCGGATGGTTGAACGAACTCCCGGACGGACGCGTCTCATTCTTCGTCACCACATACGGCGCGATCTCCAGGCGACTCGGCGAACCGATTCCGCTGATACCTGTGAGCTCAGCCGCTTGCGACACGTATCCCTGTCGCTCTCGATGAATGAGCGGCCAGCTCAATCGCTGCCCCGTACGCGCGATGTCCCGAACGATTATCAGGCCGAATGTGTGATCGGCCGAGTTATTGAAGCGTATCTGGCTGAACGGAATCCGGAATTCGGCGGTCCAGCCGAGCGAATCAATCGAAGTTGCAACATCCCACACGGCGTCCCACGTAGCATCTTCATTGGTATCGTTGGAGACGTAGTAATCGCGCTTCACGCCGGCAGGATTAACGGCGAACTGGTACGCAGTCTGCTTGTCGTGGTAAGAGTCGATGACGAGCTTGAGTTGCTCGGACTGGGTTCTGACGTCTCTTCTACTGAGTAGTGATATGATGCTGTCTGGCGACGGATCGTACATCCGCGCCATCACATAGAGGTATTTCTCGTCATGCACCACGCGAACGTCGGTCTTGAAGCGTGAGTCCGCACCCTGGTTGGGATCGTACTCGAGAAAAGAATTGATCGATTGCGCATCCTGCCATGCTGGATCGTCGAGCTTTCCATCGAGCACCGGTGCAACGACGGCCTTCGATACCATGGCACTCGAAGCCGTTGCGGAAGACGCAACCGGCAGTCGCACAGCGCGACTCTTCGGGACGGACGCAGTACTTGCAAGGTTTGTCGGTGTTTGTGACAGAAGGCAGACTGGCAAAGCGATGAAGGTGGCGAACGCGAGGTATTTCATTTTAGGCCGGACCGATGAATTGGCAACAAGATGAGAACTGAAGTGGTTACCGCTTCAGACAGCGCTTTACGTCAAAGGGTTTGGAAGTAATCGTTTGACTTCGTGCGCGCAGTCATCATATGTTGGCCCGGCCAGTCCCGGACGGCGTCATTCGCACTCTTACGACATTCTGACAGATGTAATGAAGTCACCAATGCCGCTGTTGCTGCTACTCGCGGCAGTCGTAGGTC
>JBDUEH010000580.1:0-2127 GCA_040002555.1 Gemmatimonadales bacterium
TGGTCTGGCCAGCATGTGAACACGCGCGCGACTCGCGCTGTTCGCCAGCATGTCTAGCCGGGCGCTCGAAAGACTGATTTCTTGAATAACAGGTGTCGCTTCAGAGCGCACCCACACTAAAGGATTATCCGCCAGCAACGCTCTCGCGCCGAGTCGCCGTGAGGGAACGCGGGCGGATCACGATGAAAAGAGAACTCCTCATCAACGCTGGCGCGCGGGAAACGCGCGTGGCGATACTGGAGGACGGAAAGCTCGTTGAGCTTCTCGTCGATCGTCCAGACAACCGCCGCATGGTCGGCGACATTTACCTGGGCCGGGTGGAAGCAGTGCTCCCCGGCATTCAGGCCGCCTTCGTCGACATTGGCACCGAAAAAAGCGCATTCCTCCACGCATCCGATCTGGTCCGCGAATCCGCTGAGGACGCGGAAGAAGAAGATGAAGAGGATGACGATGATGAGGAATCCGCCGACCCTGGCGAAGCTCCTGCGAAATCGAACGGCGCCGCCAGGAATGGGGCGAACGGGGAAGGACGCGGTGGACGACGTGGCCGAAAGGCCGCCCCGCCAATTCAGGATGGGTTGAAGCGCGGTCAGGAAATCATGGTTCAGATTTCCAAAGAGCCTATTTCGACCAAGGGCCCGCGAGTTACTGCACAGATATCACTTGCTGGCCGATTTCTCGTCTACATCCCGGACTCGTCGCGGGTCGGCGTAAGTAGAAAAATCGGCGCGGGCGCGGAGCGTCAGCGGCTTAAGGAGCAGGTTGCGGCGATTCTCCCGGATAAGTCTGGCGGTGTGATCGTTCGCACGGTAAGCGAAGACGTGACACCCGAAGCGTTGAAGAGGGATCTCGAGACCCTCATGGCGCAGTGGAAGAAGATCAAGCGGAAGGGCCAGTTCACGCGCGCACCCGCGCTTCTGCATAGGGAGACCGGGCTGACTCGCGGCCTGGTGCGTGATCTCTTCAGCGCCAAGATCGACAGCTTGTCGATCGATTCGAAGCCCGTTCACGCGGAAGTAACCGAGTATCTCAAGAGCGTCGCCCCGGACCTGATTCCGAGGGTGAAGCTGTACGAGGAGAAAACACCTCTCTTTGACACAGCCGGCATTGAGTCAGAAATACGGGATGCATTCAAGCGTCGCTGTGAGCTTCCGTCTGGCGGCTACCTGATCATCGAACCGACCGAGGCACTTGTCTCGATCGACGTGAACTCCGGGCGCTACACCGGAAAGAAGGACCCCGAGAAAACGGTCCTTCGGACAAATATGGAAGCCGCGGCAGAAATTGCCCGGCAGCTCCGGCTCCGGGATGTTGGCGGAATTATCGTCTGCGATTTCATCGACATGGAGACCAGGCAGTCCCGCGACAAGGTGCTTCAAGAGATTAGAACTCATCTCTCTCGCGATCGCGCTCGGACAAAGGCATTCGCTGTCAGCGACCTCGGACTGATCGAGATGACCCGTCAGCGGGTTCGCCAGAGTCACTATCAGAGCATGACGGAGCCGTGTCCAACTTGCGCCGGCACGGGTCGTGTGTTCACTCCCGAGACCATCGTCCGGAGAATGGAGAGGTCGGTCCGGCGAATGGTGGTCGAGGGTCGCAAGGACAATCTGCTGGTGAAGCTGCATCCTGACGTGGCGATGTACGTTCTCGAGCAGGAGCGGGAACTGATTTCCCGCATCCAGAAGACTGCTTCATTCTCGCTCGAGCTTCGGGACGATCCACTTCTCAAGCCCGACGAATTCAAGCTGGTCGTCAAAGGGCAGGGGCGCGACGTCACCCAGCAATACGCGGTGGCCTAGTCCCCGGACTGCGGAACAGCAAAATGCCAATTGGAGAGAACTGCTGGAGATGGGGCGGAACTACAGAAGTGGGAATGGTTAACTGCGGAACTGCCTCCGTCGTCCGCGTGGTTCAACCTTAGCCATTTCCGTAGTCCACTTTGGATCGTCCTTTCCCGTCGTTATTCCCGCCGTACTCCCGGTAGTCTCCCGCCGTTCTCCACAGATAGCAGTGCATGGTGTTCCGCCTTCACCGGCACCCGGTGGACGCCAATAGTCGGTACAGGGAAATGTTGAACACGGATGATAATGTCCCCCTGATTCGCGGATAGAAATGTCACCCTTC
>JBDUEH010000581.1:0-2125 GCA_040002555.1 Gemmatimonadales bacterium
ACAACAGGCGCAACACCGTCCGAAACGCATCAACCCGGCCAACCGGGTTTTACTATGCACTCGGCCTCATTGCGATCATCGGCGCAAGCATACTGGGCTACACCATGATGCGCAAACCGGCTGGCGTCGTCGGAACCGATGCCGTTGTGCCCACCGGCCCTGTAGGACCGGCTGAGGGTTATCTCATTGGCAAGCCGGATGCCCCGGTGAAAATTCTGGAGTTTGCCGATTTCGAATGCCCCGGCTGCGGAAATTTCGCGAACGTCACGGAGCCCGATGTTCGCAAGCGAATCATCGACGCCGGACTCGCCAATCTCACGTATTACGATTTCCCGCTTCCCCAACACAAAAACAGCCTGTCGGCGTCGAACGCCGCCGCCTGCGCCGCCGATCAGGGCAAGTTCTGGGAAATGCACGACATGATCTTCGCGTCACAGGACCAATGGAACACTGAGGCGACCGACAATCCGAAGCCGTTCTTTCAGAAGTACGCGGAACGCCTTGGATTGAACGGTCAGACGTGGGAACAGTGCTTTGACTCCCGCAAGCATCAGGGCCGCATCATGGCAAATGGCGCGGAAGGCGAGCGGAGGAAGGTCAACTCCACTCCGACGTTCATCATCGGTGACAAGATGTATGCGCTGGGAATGACGTACGACGCGATGAAGGCGATCGTGGATTCAGCCACGAAGAAATGACCAAGCGTATGATCGTGGCGATGCTTGCGCTCGCCGGGATCTTCGTCGCTCTGTATTTGCTTCTCTACAAGCTTGGAATGATCGGCCACCTGAGCTGCAGTATCGGCTCATGTGAGACGGTCAATACGAGCAAGTGGGCCAAATTCATGGGCTTCCCGGTCGCCGCGTGGGGCGTCGCGTTCTACGTGGGCATGTTCTCGCTCGCCATCGTCAGCACCGGCGAGCGATACGAAGATTCGATTGGGATGTCGAAGCTTCTGGCGTCAGTGGCGGGCACGGGGGTGCTGTTTTCCGCCTGGCTTACCTACCTGGAGCTTTTCCGGATCCACGCCATCTGCCAGTGGTGCGTCATTTCCGCCATCATCGTCACGGCAATTTTCCTTGTGACTGTTGTTGATTTACGGTCGCAGACTTCTCCGAGAGGGCCAAGCCAGTAATTGAGTCAAGAGTCGAGAGCCGACAGTTAAGCAGTCCTCGAGTTGAGAGTCCTCGAGGCTCCCAACTCAAAACTCAATGACTCAATAACTGTCTTCTCTCGACTCTTGACTGTGAAACTGATTGCGCATGGCAGTTAGGCGCCTTGGCGGTCCTCCAGCAGCGCTGGAACCAGGCATTTAGCGCATAACCCGGGTTTCTCCCGATTGTTTTGGTTGACCCTTCCCCGGGCGCGTCCTATGTTGGCCGGTACGTATGAACCTGCAATCACCTGATTTGCCGGTCTTCCGTTGTCGGTCCAGAACGGTTGTGGAGATTCAATGAAGAAATCAGCATTTGCAGGCTTGGCTGCCGTGTCGCTGGCTCTTGGTTTGGCCGCGTGCGACGACAATAATGTGACGGGCACGGGATTTATCTGTGACGTCACCAATCCCGTTGGTAGCGTGTTTATTACGCAACCGGGCTCCAGGATCGTCGTCCACTCGCCCGCCCTTGGCACAGACACGACGATCGTTGCTGCTATGGCTACCGACCGGTTCGGCGGAACCAGGACAGACGTGACAATCGGGTTCTCTTCTTCCGACACGACCATCGCAACAGTCGATGCGGCCGGAATCGTAAGAGCGAAAAAGCCCGGTGTCGTGACGATCAAGGCGTCGACCTGCGGCGAAAGCGCAAAAACTACGGTTACGATCGTGGCCAACCTCGCGCGGATTACAGTTACGCCTGGTTCGGACACTGTCCTGACCGGCGATTCGGTGGTGTACACGGCCCACGCTTTCGGTGCCGACAACTCAGCGGTCCCGGGAACCAAGTTCGTGTTCGCTGCGTCGCCTTCAGGCACAGCCGTCGTTCATCAAACAAGCGATTCCACTGCCACCATCGTTGGCGGAACCGCAGGTACGGCAACTGTGACGGCGACCGCCGAGGGGCTGACCTCCAATTCAACCGTGCTCGTGCTGGCCCGGGTGTTCCTCGCCGGGAATGCCGTC
>JBDUEH010000582.1:0-2119 GCA_040002555.1 Gemmatimonadales bacterium
AGCGTGTCGCCCATGCGGTGAGTCGTGAAGAGCCCGACGCGCGTAATTGCCGCCTTGGAGACAACCTTCGCGTAGGGCTTTAGCCCGTTGGCCGCCTCGGCCTTCTCGACACTGTCGATGCGCAGCTGCGCGGGCGTCTTTGGAGTAACCGGTGGCGCACTTCGGTTGAAGACAAAGCACGCTTGCGTGCCGGCTAGCAGAAGCACTGCGGCCAGCGAACGGCGCATCGACGTCAAAGCAATGAGAGCTACTTCGAGCTCGTGTCTTCGCCCATCGCGACTGCCATTCCCATCGTGTGATACCCTTTGTCCACGTAAACAGTGGTACCAGTGATCCCGCTGCCAAGCGGGCTCGCGAGAAAGGCGGCGGTACTTCCAACCTCCTCGGCCGTCAGCGGATCGGTGAGTGGAGAGTTGGCTGCGCAGTACGTCACCATCTTGTCGATGATGCCTATCGCGCTTGCTGCGCGCGATGCGAATGGGCCCGCAGAGATGGTGTTGACGCGAATGCCGTACTTACGTCCGGCTTCGAACGCGAGGGTGCGAGTGTCGCTCTCGAGGGCTGCCTTCGCCGACGACATTCCGCCGCCATAACCAGGAATGACTTTCTCGCTCGCCATGTAGGTGAGCGAGAGAAACGATCCTCCGCGACGCATCAGGGGACCGAGCCTGCTCACCATTCCAACTAGCGAATAGGCGCTCACGCCGACGGCCGTCAGGTAGCCATGGCGGCTCGTCTCGAGCAACGGCTTCTTGACCTCAGGTCCGTTGGCAAGCGAATGCACGACAATATCAAGCGACTGATCTCCGAAATCCTGCTGAAATCTCGTCGCCATGCCGTCAATCGAGAAATCGCCTGTTTCCTTGTAGCGTTTGTTCGTACGAAGATCTTCAGGGGCATCGGCGAGCGTGTCAAACCCCGCGTCGAGAGGGTAGATCTTTTCGAACTGGAGGAGCTCGCCGTTGGACATGCGCCGAGACTCGTCCATCTTCCCCCGCTCGAGGAGGTTCATGAAAATGTTTAGCGCTGGCGGCCATGTTCCAACTGAAACAGATGCGCCCGCCTCGGCCAGGGCTTTGGCTATTGCAAAGCCAAAACCGCCGTCGTCCGCAACTCCGGCTACAAGCGCGCGGCGGCCTGAAAGGTCAATATTGAGCATGGTGGGGATATGTCCCAAACGACAGGGCGAAGCAAGGGGGCCAGCGGGACGCAAATTGCATTGGACGTCTCAGTCGAACAATTCACCGCGTCGGAGATTTCACGTGCTTAACAAAGTATGTCTTGTCCTGCTGCTGTCGCTGACCGTTGGCGTCAACGTTCACGCCCAGACAACAGATACCCTGTATACACCCAAGCCCCTTCTAAAAGGGGCTGATGCACTTCTCATCGTGGGATTTGTTGCAGCCGCTGCTGCGGTATCTCCGGCAGACAAATACTTCACGCAAAAACTTCAGGATCCTGCAAGACAGTCCAACAAGATATTTCACAAGGGTGCCACTTTCTTTCGGTTGATCGGAGATCCGGGCAGTCTTGTGTTGGGTGGACTCACGTACGCAGGCGGCCGCATTGGAGGCAACCGGCGAGCGGAAGATATCGGGCTGCACACTGTCGAAGCGGTGTTGCTGAGCGGGGCAATCACAGGTGCGACAAAAATGCTCGCCGGTCGAGCTCGCCCCTACAAAGACACTGCGAACTCACTGAATTTTGGCTTGCTGAGAGGATTGCAGGGGACTGACTATCAATCCTTTCCTTCAGGGCACACGACGGCCGCATTCGCGTTTGCATCGATCGTCTCAGCGGAAACAAGTCATTGGTGGCCGCAGTCACGCTGGGTTATCGGGCCGATCGTCTATGGTGGAGCTGCGCTGACCGGCGTCTCGCGCATTTACAATCAGTTTCACTGGGCGAGTGACGTCGTCGCCGGCGCTGCGATCGGAACGCTCACCGGAATAAAAGTCTACAGATACACGCACTCGCATCCGAACAACCGCGTGGATAAATATTTTTTGCGAGCCGGAGTACAGATATCTCCGCAAACGGGGTGGATGCCACTGCTGTCGGCCGGCAAGCAGTAGTAGGTGCAGGCAAACGGCATCTTCATGATCGCCGAGATCGGCGG
>JBDUEH010000583.1:0-2118 GCA_040002555.1 Gemmatimonadales bacterium
CTCGGGGCGTGGCATCCCGAACAATGCACGATCGGCGATGCCGATTCAATCAGTGCGGCTCGGATCCTCCGAGCTTTCGGGACATTTCCTTGAGAATCGCGAGCTCCTCGCCCGTGAGGCTCTCTATACCGTGTTTCGAGATCTTGTCGAGCACGAGATTGAGATACTCGCCCGATGGTTGTGCTTTTTCCGGATCGGTTTTCGGCAGCACGCTCGGACGAACAGGCTTCGCAATCACGGCATTGCTCTTCGCTACCACCTCATCGATGCCTTCCGATCGATCCCCACTATCGCGCGTCCGCGGCCGAGTACGCGGAACAGCGCGAAACGCATCTTCAGGCTCATCCGGTACTGGTGACACCCATCGGCGAAAATTGTCGAGGCCACCAAACGCAGAGACACGAAGATAGATGTATCCGAAAGCAAGCCCGCCAAGGTGTGCGAACCAGCCAATACCGGTGCTCGTTCTGTTCGCTGATATCCCCATCGCCAGGTTGATGAGCACGAGCCAGACGACGAGCCATCGCGTCTTCATCGGTATTACGCCGAACAGATAGACTTCTTCGTCAGGCCATCTCAATGCGTACGCCAGCAGCACACCCATCACCGCCGCGGATGCGCCCACGAGACCTACGTTGTGCTCGAACACCAGGTGCGCTATCCCGCCACCGAGCCCACACCACAGATAGAAATAGGTAAAACTCTTCGCGCCCCACACATTCTCGATGCGAGGCCCGAACATCCAGAGCGACACCATGTTGAACAGGATGTGCCACAGTCCAGCGTGGACGAACATGTATGTGGCGACTGTCCACCACGCCGCTGGAAATGCATCGGGCGCGAGGCCGAGGGCGTTGAAAACGCTGTCTCCGCCGAACAGCGTCACCTGCAGGAAATACACGCCGACGTTCGCCGCGATCAACCATTGGACCGCCGGCGTCATTCTTGGGTGCGACTGTGGCTCGTACAGCGTGTCGGACATAGACCCTGTTACCGCTAAGGAGACCCTTCTATAACACAGACCCCGTCCAGCAGTTCCTCATTTCTCCGCTAGACGAACGATCTCTTCACACAATTCCGGAAACGACATTCCCATTGCCGCCGCTCCCTGAGGAATGAGACTCAGCTCAGTCATCCCGGGTAACGTGTTCGCCTCGAGACAATAGAAACTGCCGTCACCCACATCATCGGGCACGGAGAGACGAAAATCAATCCTCGCATATCCCCGAAGCTTCAACGCTCGAAATGCCGCCAGGGCCTGCCTCTGAACCTCGAGCGTCTGTTCTTCTGAAAGGTTAGCCGGAAATTCTTCGGTTGCCATACCGGCGGTGTACTTGCACTCGTAGTCGTAAATCTCATGCACGGGCTTGATCTCGCCAACCGGCAGCGCCCGGTCGCCGAGTATGCCCACCGTGAGTTCCCGCCCCGCGATGAACTTCTCGACCATCACTTCGTCGTCGTAACGCAAAGCCTCTTCGATTGCCGCGGCGAGCTTGTCCCGCTCTTTGACGACACTGAGCCCAACCGTCGAACCCTGCTTCGATGGTTTGACGACAACGGGAAAACCGAAAGCCTTCTCGACATCTTCCATAGTCACCGGCGCCATCAGCCACTCGGCCGTCCCTACGCCCGCGTCAACGAACAGCTTCTTGGACAAGTCCTTGTCCATCGCCAGCGCACTGGAGAGATGTCCGCTCCCTGTGTATTTCACGTGGGCCATGTCCAGTAACGCCTGAAGAGTCCCGTCCTCGCCCTGTCCACCGTGCAGCGCCAGAAATACGACTTCAGCTCCGGAGACTTCCGGACGTGTTTCTAAGGCCGACAGAAACGCGCCACCGGTGCTCTGGGCGAGCGATTCCAACGAAGGCGGATCTACACCAACCGCGCTGGAGGCCAGACGCCGTTCCTCTTCCGGAGATACCGGACCCTGCGACGGGTCGAAGGCGAGGACGACGTGGCCGCGCGACCTAAGCGCAAGAACGATCCGGATGCCCGATGCGAGTGACACGTTTCTTTCCGCCGACGGCCCACCCATCAATACTGTGATCTTCACTCGCCTCTTCCTACCTGCTCATCATGTAGTGCAGCATGTCCGACCGCGTAACGATTCCGCGAATC
>JBDUEH010000584.1:0-2118 GCA_040002555.1 Gemmatimonadales bacterium
CGATGAGCGGAAACCACGAGCTCTGAACCTGCACCATGATCCGATGTCCTTTGAGAAATTTGTAATTTTGTGTGTGGAGGTCGATGACAAACTCTTCCATCGTGTTCGGCGTGAGGGGCAGCGGCTTCACGAACCCCTTCCGGAAGCGCCCGCGCAGCACGTCGTTCGATACCATGAGCTGGTAGCCGGCCATTTTCGGATCAGCGTCATTCGTCTCCGGGTAGACGTCAATCAATTTCACCACCCAATCCGCATCAGATCCCGTCGTCGATGCGAACAGGTGCGCGGTCACGTCGCCGGCGATGACGACGTCGTCGGACAGTGACTCGGTCTGCCAACTCACAACGTCCGCACGATCCTTGAGAAAACGCTGATCGTCAACGAGCCACCGCGACCACGTCGAGCCGGCGCCGCCCAAGCTCGGAATGATGGGGCGCTGGCGATATGGCACCGGATTCGCCGGGTCGGAGAGATACTCGTCGGCGGCCGCTGTTCCCTGCTCTGACGGCGGAGCAAATGAGAGTTCTCGATTTGCGTGGAAGTACAGGCGCTTCGCTGACGCGCCTGTACGCAAGGGCCAGCTATCCCATTTTCGCCAGGTGTTCGAGCCGGCCTCGAACGTCGTCGCTTCGGGGAGGTCGAGCTTGCCGATGCCCTTGAGCCAATAGGCGAACCACGGCGCCTGAATGCTCCGACGATAGTCGGGCGACGTCGTTGCTCCGAAGTCGATGGGGCCGAGTGTCTTGCCACTGGCCCCGCTCCATCCGCCGTGGTTCCACGGACCGACGACAAGATAGTTCAGCTTCTTCGTATCGTATTTCTCGAGCAATTTGTAAATCGTGATTGGCCCGTAAAAGTCTTCTTGATCCCACCAGCCGGCCACGCTCAACGTGGGAACGGAAACACGATTGATGTACGGCGCCGCGGCCTGCCGCTGCCAGAACGCGTCGTAGTTCGGGTGGGACGCGAAATCGTTCCAGCTCGGAATCGTTCCGTGGAGATATTTCTCATTGACGTGAGCGAGCGAGCCGAGCTTGAGATACCAGTCGTAGGTGTCGGAGTCGGGAAAGGCGAACGGCGCGCGCTCCTTCGTCGACTCGATCAACACGGCGTACTCGAAGCCGTAGCTCAGACGAAAGGCGCCGTTGTGATGAAAGTCGTCGCCGATGAACATGTCGGCGGGCGACGCCTGCGGAGAGATCGCCTTGAGCGCCGGATGAGGATCGAGCATCGCGACGACCGTCAGCCACCCCGGATACGACACACCCATCATCCCCACTCGGCCGTTATTCCGCGGGACGTTCTTGAGCAGCCACTCGATGGTGTCGTACGTGTCCGTCGCTTCGTCGATCGACTTGGCGTCGCGCTTGTCGCGCATCTTCCGCAGCATCACGAACTGCCCTTCTGATTTGTAGCGGCCGCGAATGTCCTGGTGGACGAAGATGTAGCCATCACGCGCCAGCTCCGCGTACGCACCGGCGAAACTGCGCTCGCCGCCTTCGATTCCGTACGGCGTGCGGATCATGATGATCGGCAGATTCCCGACGAAGCCCTTCGGAACGAAGTAGTTCGTGTGGAGACGAACGCCGTCGCGCATCGTGACCATCGTTTCCGTTTTGTCGAACTCGGGAAGCGGCGGCGTTCCTTCCGTCGTTCGTTGGCTCACCGCAACTCGCGGCGACGTAAGTGCCGCAAGCACGACCAACGAGCGAATGGCGCAGACGGTGCGCGCGAGACTCAACGACATGAGACATCTCCCCACTCGAGAACCTGAAAGGCGATCACGAACTCGATTGTACACCAAAATGGTCTACCACGCAAAACAGTCGTTCGTCCCGCATCACTTGCCCGAGGCTTGCCATCCGCGCGAATCCGACCCTATTAGACGCACGACGACACGCGCCCAGGCGCCGATGTCCGGCCGCGACTCAGTCGTCTCCTACCTGCACGATCATGAGCAATCCCGACGACTCATGGAGGTTCAAGTCTCCGACGCCGCCGCACGCCCCGCCCCATGATCCGCAGATACCGGGCATGCCGCTCGATCCTGGAAACGCAGGAACACCGTCATTCCAGAGCGCTCCCGCTTACGGCGGCGGCGGCGGGAGCGGAAGCGGG
>JBDUEH010000585.1:0-2116 GCA_040002555.1 Gemmatimonadales bacterium
TCCTGTCGTTACGGTGAGCAGAAGCAGGCTTGATAGTGTCGAGTTGGTACCATTTAAGGGTGCCATCGCGAGCGGCGTATCGAACATCATGTCGTTTCACGGAGACATGCCGGCGCTTGACTCATCGGGTGTTCCGGGAACTCTCTCGCTCAAGGTGATGACCGGACTTCTGCGCGACGATCTGCAGTTCAAGGGCGTAGTGATATCCGATGCGATGGATATGGTCGGTGTGCTGAAGCAGTTTGGTCCTGATGAATCCGTGAAGCGCGGAATTGCGGCAGGCATCGACATTCTGATTCAGCCACAGAACGTTACGAATACGATAAATGCGGTCGTTGCCGGTATCCGTGAAGGCAGGTATACAGAGGCGAGACTGGATGAGTCGGTGCGAAGAGTGCTGACCCTGAAAAGACGCCTCGATCTGCAGCATCACAGGACAGTGAGTCTTGATGCGCTTCGGATGACTGTTGGCGACAGCAGTCATCTGGCAGCCGCGCGCAATGTTGCCGAGAAATCGATCACCCTCGTCAAGGATTCTCTTTCGGAGATTCCTCTTGCGGTGTCAAGAAATCCTCGTGTTCTCTCTATAACGATTGCCAGACGGGCGGACCTCTCGGCCGGTGCAGCGTTCAATGGAGAGCTGCGCACGGAGCTGCCTTCATTGCGGTCCGAGTTTCTCTCAACTGAGGATCCCTCGCCTGACTACGCGCGCCTTGAGAGGCTGGCCGATTCTGCCGACGTTACGATAGTGGGGGTTTATCAGGCGCAGACAATCGACGCGACATCCTCGACCAAAACGTCACAGACGTTTACGTCGTTTCTTCGGCATCTGACAACGAGCGGCAAACGTTCGATCGTAGTGTCGTTCAATGATCCATATCTGCTAAGGCAGATTCCGTGGGTGCCCTCGTATGTCGTGGCGTGGGGCGGGTTTCCAGTGTCTCAACTCGCTGCGGCGAAAGCAATACTGGGCCACAATCGGATCACGGGCAGGCTGCCGATATCGATCCCAATGGAAGGTCGGGTGATAGGCCGCGGGGCCGGACTCATGCGCTCAGTAATCTCCAGATAGGGTCAATCGGTGTTGACGCGACGGAAGGAAGGTCGTATATACTCCTTCCCGCCACACGCTATTAATTAGCGGCTTGATACCAAAACAAAATGCTGGTCTTGACATTAGTCACGATTGGCTACTAATTCGGCGAACATGCCCGATCGTCGTCCGCGAAGGCCGCCTTATTCAATCGATGTAGTTCTTCTCACCGCTGTGCGAGGCCAGCTCGCGGTGCTGTTGTCGCGTGCCTCTGACGGCCGGGAGAAGTGGGCGTTGCCGTGGGATGTCCCACGAAAGAATGAGACAATGGATGCTGCCGCGACCCGGATATGTAAGTCTACGATCGAAGGCGATCCGGGCTGGAAGGAGCAGATCGGCGCGTTTGGCGATGCCAAACGGCATCCCTCCGAATCGAACATTTCTGTAGGCTTTGCGGGGTTAATCCCGACCGGCACGCCGTCGCCCGTGGGCGGTGAGCACGCGTGGTTTCCCTTGTCCGACGTGCCGGCGCTTTCGCCAAGGCAGCGACTGATCCTCGATGCGGCCGTGGAGATGGTGCGAAGCAGAATGGACCAGTCTCCGGTGGCGTTCAGGCTGTTGCCACAAATGTTTACGCTTACGGAACTCCAACAAATGTACGAGCTCCTGCTCTCCAAGAGGCTGCACAAGGCAAGCTTCAGGCGGGCGCTTCAGGGAGCCTGGCTGGTTGAGCCGACGGACGAATGGCGGAGCGAGGGAAGGGGTCGCCCGGCCCAGCTATACCGCTATGCGCCAAGGAAACGCAGACCGGCCCAGCGGGGTATCAGACTCGACCTGTTGTCGTCTTAAGTAAAAGGGTTGTACCGGAAATCGAACGATACTGGCAGATATTGCCTTTCGAGTGTATTAGTTGCAATGTGTACCTAAGGTTTAATTCGGCCTAGTCACGAGAGAGATGCTCGCATACCTGGACAGCCTCTGCGCTGCACTGTTGGCGAGAAACACCGTTGAGATAAGACGCCTGCTCGCGCATCCAATGGCGCAGGATCTTCCTCGCCGAGTGCGCGAGGAAGCTGTTGCCAT
>JBDUEH010000586.1:0-2115 GCA_040002555.1 Gemmatimonadales bacterium
CGGGAATCAGATCTTGGGTCAGTAATGAAAGCAGGGAGAAGACTGCGTACCGAACATCTGGAAGTTCGGACCGTCACCTCCCTGCTTTTGCATATGCGTCTTGCAGTCGTCGTGGCTAAACATGGGCATACAATAGTCGAGAGAAATCGACTGCGACGAAGGCTCCGTGAACTCGCTCGCGTAAGAATGCTTCCTCTACATTCGGGAATGGACGTCGTCGTTCGATCTCTTCCGGGAGCGTACGATGCCCCGTTCAGTGTTTTAGGCGAAGAAATCGACCGGATAAGCAATGAGCTGATCAAGCAAGGAAGCTCAAGTTGAATCACGCGCTTGTTCTGTTCGTAAGGGGATATCAGCTATGGATATCGCCCCTCTTTCCAGCCTCGTGTCGTTATTATCCTACCTGCTCTTCATATGCGATTGAAGCAATTGAAAAGCATGGTGCTGCTGCAGGTAGCTGGCTGGCAATCCGCCGGATTGCGCGCTGTCATCCCTTCCGGCCGGGTGGTTTTGACCCGGTCCCATAAATGGATAAAAGACTTTCTATAGCATTGTTGCTGACCGCGATCATTGTTGCGGTCACCCCGGTACTCTTTCCCACTCCGCGAAAGGCTGCTGTGGTTACGCCATCGGCCCGGGTTCAGGACTCCAGTGCAATCGCGGCAACGCCCGCGGCAACGCCAGCTGAAATATCTGGAGCCGTACCGGCATCGGGTGTTGCTGCTGTAAACGCATCGACCTCGATGGCATTGCCAGTTGCCGTGGCGCCGGCGCAGGAAGAATTCAAGTCGATTTCAACGGGCAGGGCCGTCTATCGCTTCAGCAACATTGGCGCGGCACCAGTTTCCGCCACCATGAAGGGATATGAGAACCTTGCAACAAAAAAAGGTGAAGTAAATCTTCAGCTTTCGAGCCGCGCTCTGTTGACGTTTGCCGTTGTTCTTCAGCGTGATACCATCAAGCTCGACAAGACTGCGTTCCAGACCATGCCTCAGGCAGGTGATAGCGCGACCGGAGTCACTTATTCAACGGTGGCCGCTGGGCGGCCTGTAACGATTTCCTATCGAGTCGATTCGGCGCACTACCTGATTCACGTTTCGGGTCAGGTAAGCGGTCAGGGTGCTCCCGCCTACGTTCTAATTGGTCTTCCGTCGACGTTACCGGCAGTCGAAACCGATACCACCGCCGATATCCGCGCACTGTCGTATTCGTTCAAGCCGCAACGCGATAATGCTCGGGGTGTTCCCTTCGCCAAGCTCGACCCAGGCGAGCGAAAGCTTGAACCTGGGCCGCTCACCTGGGCCGCTGTGAAGAGCAAGTACTTCGTGTTCGGCATCGTCAATCTTGCCGGCAGTGCGTTTGAGGAAATGACACTCGTTGGAGGCTCTAGAACTTCGAAGCTTGCGACATCGGCGTCTGCAACCGTCGTCAAAGCGGTAAAGAACGATGCGTTTGCATTTGATATCTATGCCGGTCCACAACAGCAAAACGAACTGCTGGCAGTGGGGCGAGATTTCGACCACGTCAACCCATATGGGTGGAGTTTTCTGCAGCCAGTTGTAAACCCCATTGCTGCGTTGTGCATCAAGCTTCTTCTGTGGATGCATGAGCACCTGAAGCTGAGCTACGGCTGGGTGCTGATCATCTTCGGCGTCTGTATTCGCATCATCCTCTGGCCGCTTAATCAGAGCGCGATGCGCTCGAGCCTGAAGATGCAGGAGATTCAGCCTCGTCTGGCCGAAGTGCAAAAGCGGTACAAGGACAACCCAGACAAACAGCGTGATGAAATGATGAAGGTCTACAAGGAGGCGAATGCAAGCCCCTTCACGGCCCTCTCAGGCTGCCTGCCGATGCTGATACCAATGCCGGTGCTCTTCGCGCTGTTTTTCGTTTTCCAGAACACGATCGAGTTCAGGGGCGTGCCATTCCTTTGGCTCACTGACATATCAGTCAGGGATCCGATCTTCATTCTCCCGGTGTTGATGGGCATTTCGATGTACGTGTTGTCCTGGATCGGACTACGAAACGCGCCGCCGAATCCACAAGCGAAGATGATGAGTTACATGTTCCCGGTGATGATGACGATGTTTCTTGCAAACATGGCATCGGGCCTGA
>JBDUEH010000587.1:0-2112 GCA_040002555.1 Gemmatimonadales bacterium
TACAACGCTCGCTGAAGGCAAAGCAGATCACTGGATTCGTGGTGCAGGCCGAAACCCAGTGAGCCGCCCGACATCAACGCCGTTGATGTTGCAGTATCGAGAAATAAAGGATCGCCACCAAAACGCGATTCTATTTTTCCGGATGGGTGAGTTTTACGAAATGTTCTACGAAGACGCCGAGGTCGCGTCGCGCGCCCTCGGTCTGACACTGACCTCGAGAAACAACGGAGGCGCAGCGGAGGTACCACTCGCCGGTATTCCAGTCAAAGCCGCCGCCGAATATCTCCGACGCCTCGTTCAGCAGGGCTATAGAGTTGCGATCTGCGAACAGACAGAAGATCCCAAACAGGCTAAAGGAATAGTCAGGCGGGAAGTTGTCGAGACGATCACTCCGGGTGCCGCGTTTGCCGACGACATTCTGGATGGATCGCGCAACAATTTCCTCTGCGCAATTTTTCCGTCTGGAGAGGTAGTAGGTATCGCAGCGGCAGATGTGTCTACTGGTGAATTCCGGCTGATCATTGCCGAGAGCGGTGACGCCGAGGCGGTGTTGTCGCGACTGTCTCCGCGGGAAATTCTGATTATTCGTGGCGCAGACTCGTCGTTGACGCTCGCGCATGTAAATCAGGATGAGGGCGCACTCGTAACGGAGCGGGATGCGTGGGAATTCGATGCGGCGCTGGCATCCAGTGACATGGCGAGGCAATTCGCCGTTGCTTCGATTGAAGGACTCGGACTTGGCGATAAGGATGCGTCTGCGCTTGCGGCTGCGGGCTCGCTCATGCGCTACATGCACGAGCTGCAGCCAGGCGGAATACCACATCTTGCGAGGCCCGTTGTCGAGCGACCAGGTGGCACGATGCCACTCGACGAGATGACTCGTCGAAATCTCGAGCTCGTGGAATCGCTGCGGGGCGGTGACAACGGCGGAACACTTTTATCTGTTCTCGACAAGACGCTAACTCCAATGGGAGCACGGCTTCTAAATCAGTGGATACTCACTCCTCTCACGAATGTCGAGAGCGTGAATTCCCGCCTCGATGCCGTGGGCCTCTTTGCGTGCGAACCGATTTCCCGCGAAGAGCTGCGTGATGCGCTGGATGGTGTCAGAGACGTTGAGCGATTAGCGAGCAAGGCGGCAGCAGGCAGAGGGACTCCGCGTGATCTTCGTTCGCTCGGCGATTCGCTTGCCCGACTACCTAACGTTCGAAACGCGCTGGAGAGGGCAATTGGCAGCGAGACGTTTGACGACGGCCCGCTGGCGACCCTCATGTCGCGTTGGGACGCGTGCACTGACATATCGTCCGACATCACCAGCACGATTGTGGAGCGTCCGCCCATCGCCATGGGTGACGAGGTGTGCATCAGGGAGGGAATCGATCCCGGTCTCGACGAATGGAGATCACTGCGAGACGGTGGGAAAGACTCCATCGCCAGAATTCAGATGGACGAGCGTGCACGAACGGGAATCAGCTCACTGAAGGTGGGCTACAACCGAGTGTTCGGATACTTCATAGAGATAACGAACAGCAATGCGCATCTCGTCCCGGGAGACTATCAACGCCGGCAAACACTGACCGGAGCGGAGCGCTATGTAACACCGGCGCTGAAGGAGTTTGAGGAGAAAGTCCTGACTGCCGCAGAGCGAATCGAGGAGCGTGAGCGCCAGATTTTTGAAACACTCCGCAAGAAAGTCGGCGGCCATATTCGGCGACTACAATGCGTGGCGCAACTCGCGGCCGAGCTCGATGTACTTTCGACGCTCGCTGAGGTTGCGGAGCGAGAGGGTTACGTGCGTCCTGAGGTGACGGACACGTTCGACCTTGAAATCGTGGGTGGTCGTCATCCCGTCGTCGAGAGGATGATGGCGAAGGAGAAGTTCATTCCAAATGACGTCCGGCTGCCTGACGATGCGCGGATGATCATCCTCACGGGGCCGAACATGTCCGGCAAGTCGACGATCCTTCGCCAGATAGGCCTGATAGTTCTGATGGGACAGATAGGAAGCTTCGTTCCGGCGATCAGCGCAAGAATCGGAATCGTCGATCGGTTGTTCACAAGAGTTGGTGCGAGCGACAACCTGGTTCGTGGTCAATCGACATTCATGGTCGA
>JBDUEH010000588.1:0-2109 GCA_040002555.1 Gemmatimonadales bacterium
CCGTAGCGAACCACCATCTCCCTGAGGTCGTCAGCCCAGCGGAGGTTGTAGACGATCTTCGTCGGTTGGAGGATTAGCGCCATCGTGTGACGCGAGAAATGCTCTGCCTGCCTGTCGTTACCGGGAAGCGCGAAAAATGCATCTGACAGCCACCAGAGTCGCTCGGCAAGTTCTTCCTTTTGGCCGCACCCGACTGCACCGAAACGTTTTCTCTGTGCGGTATTGAGCACGAGTGACATGTCGGTCCATCGGCAGCGTTCGTCGCCCGGCATCGTCGCCAGCGCGTGAGCAAAGGCGGAGTCTGCGGCGAGTCCCTTCTCACTCTCGTGGAGGGTCAGCCCCAGCAGCGCCGCACACCACCATTCGCTCGCTCCGCACGATCTTGCAACGGCGACGGCGCCGGAATCGTCACCTGCTTCGAGCAGATACCGTACGCGCTCGCCTGCGATCCATCCGTCACGCGGCGCTCGACGCGCCAGACCATCGAGCGACTTTATCAGCATTAGGCGGCCTTTCTTAATTCCCCGCGGCTCATTCGGCGGTATCGTGTCGTCAGCCGAGTTCCACTGACAAAAGCGGCCAATCCGCGCATCGCAGTTGTGCTGCTCGGCGTCAACTGCGCGAATCGGAAGGCTTTGCCGTCGGTAAAGCTCGAAATCGCCCTGGGCACGAACAGCTTTTCGATGCGCCGCCGCAGAATCGGCGGGTTGTTGAGCATGCGCGCCTCCCGAACAAACGAGGAGCGCAACCGATGAGGCTGATAGAATCCGAACCAATGAAGAGAGCGTCATCGGCTGGGAATGCTGTTACTCGGAGCGGTTAGCTAGTGCACTTTCGAGCGCGTTCCAGGCGAGAAGCGCGCACTTCACTCTCGCGGGAAATTTGGACACCCCGCCAAGCGCGCGAGCCGAGCCGAGGGAGGGGTCGGTGGCCGCGGTCGCGTCACCCATCACCATCTCGCGAAATTTCGCGCGCAACGCCTCGACCTCTGTAGCACTCCTGCCCTTCACTAGCTGAGTCATCATCGATGCAGATGCCTGCGAAATCGAACAGCCACGCCCCGAAAACCCGACGTCCGCAACAGAATCCCCATCGTACCGAAGTTGGACGGTGATCACATCTCCGCAGAGAGGATTCTTCATCACGATCGTTTCATCGGGATTCTCGATCTCCCCCTTGTTCCGGGGCCGACGATAATGATCCAGGATCATCTCCTGGTAAAGGGCGCTGACTTGCGCTGACCGGTCAGACGGCTGCATGCCCGAAAATCTCCTTTGCCTTCATTACACCACCGACGAGAGCGTCGATGTCGCTCGTGTCATTGTAAACGTAGAATGATGCACGCGCGGTCGCACTGACGTCGAGTCTCCTCATCAGCGGCTGCGCACAGTGGTTTCCGGCGCGGATACAGACGCCTTCCCCGTCGAGGATGGTCGCCAGATCGTGGGGGTGGACGTCTTCCAGCGTGAAGCTCACTACGCCGCTTCTCTCGGCGGCCGGTGGTCCATAAACCGTGATACCCTCAATTCTCGCCAGACGCTCCGAGGCCTCGGCGACCAGCGACTGTTCATGGCGAAGGACCTCGTCTATCCCGATCGAATCCAGGTAGTCTGCGGCCGCACCAAGTCCAACCGCATCGGCAGCATTGGGAGTGCCCGCCTCGAACTTGTGAGGCAACGCATTCCATGTCGTGGTCTCGTCATAAACGAACTCGACCATATCGCCACCAGTCTGATAGGGCGGCATCGACTCCAATACTGCCCGACGCCCAATCAGTCCACCGATTCCCATCGGCCCGCACATCTTGTGTCCGCTGAACGCATAGAAATCGACGCCGAGCGCGTCGTAGTCTACCCGGAGGTGGGGTACGCCTTGGGCTCCATCGCAGACGATCAAGGCGTCGCAACGCTCGCGGACGAGAGCGACGATGTCCTTCACGGGATTGATGGTTCCAAGCGCGTTCGAGACGTGATTGAACGCGACGACCTTTGTCTTCGGGGACAACAACTTAGACAAACAGTCGAGATCGAGCCGGCCATCGGCGGTTATCTCGCAGACTCTGAGTGTCGCGCCGATCGAAAGAGCGAGCTGCTGCCAGGGGACGAAATT
>JBDUEH010000589.1:0-2109 GCA_040002555.1 Gemmatimonadales bacterium
GTACGCTCGCCCCGTGGGCGGTGGCCGCTTCACTGCCGTTTGCGCCGGAGATCGTGCTCCCGGCGCTACAGCATTTGAACGAGCAGTACCCAGAGATGATCAGCAAATATGGATTCAAGTGCAGCTTCAACCCGACATTTACCGCTGTATCACAGGAAGGAACCGGCTGGATCTCGAAGGGTTACTACGGCCTCGATCAAGGACCGATAGTGATCATGATGGAAAATCACCGCTCAGGTTTCTTGTGGGGCTTGATGAAGAGATGCCCATATATCGTCGAGGGTCTGCGTACAGCCGGATTCACAGGCGGCTGGCTGTGACCGCGTAACCGGGCCCACATTCTTGTCCACACACGCCAACTCTGAGTGCCAACTCGTGACACTTCCGAATAATCCGCAGCTCAACTCAACAATTCGATGTCCCCGATGCGATGGTTTGCGTGAAGAGCTCATGCCTGCCGATGCGTGTCAGTTCTTTTACGAGTGCACGCACTGCGGAGAAATTTTGCGACCTCGTTCGGGGGATTGCTGTGTGTTTTGTTCGTATGGCACGGTTCCCTGTCCTACGCACAATGCTGCGCGCCGAGAGTGATGAGAGGCGTGAGTTGCATGGGTTGGGACGTCGCGATCTGAGAACTGAAGAGTCTGCCCCAAAAAAAGCCCCGCTCTTGGAAGAGCGGGGCTTCGATTGGAATCGGAATTGTCAGGCTACTCGTCTGAACGCAGTAGACACCCCGACGATCGCAAGTAACAACCCTGCTGCGCAAACGATCGCCGCTCCCGTTGGCAAATCGAACTGATATGAAGCCCAGAGTCCGATGAGGCTTGCTAACGCCGCTACCACCCAGCCGATCGCAAGCCGCCGCATCCATTCGGTAGCCAGCATCGTTCCGCAAACAGCCGGCACGATCAGGTAAGCAAACGTCAGCAGAACACCAGCTACTCTGACAAAGCTGACCACGATGATCGCGAAGGCCGCATAAAATAGAAAATCCCACAACCGGACTTTCACACCGTCAGCAAACGCCTCGTCGGGGTCGGACGAAATCAGCACGAAGCGTTTGTGGAACGTCGCATAGAAAGCGCCGAGTGCAGCGAACACGAGCGCGCGCTGGCCAACATCGCGAGCTTGAACGTTCAGTATGTCGCCCGTCAGCAGGTGCTCGAGCTCTTCCTTTCCGCCGGCAACGCGGCTGAGCAGCAGGATCACTCCAGCGGCCGCCACCACGAACGTAATTCCGATGATTGCTTCCTGAGGCACCCCGGTTTTCTTGGCGGTGCGGGACCAACTGAAAAACGCCGCGCCGATGAACGTCACGCCAAGCGATATCCAGAATGTGAGACCATCGTCAAAGTGGTAACCCAGGAGGAGCGCCACGCAGGTGCCAAGTGTTGCGACTTGCGCCAGCGCGAGGTCCACGAAAATGACCTCGCGCTTAACGACGTGCAGGCCCAGATAGACAAGCAGTGGAGGCAACAGCAGGGAGGCGGCCAATGGCCACTTCATTACCGCCCAGAGTACACTGAAATCCATGTTATTTCCTCGCTGCGAGGCCGTTGGCGATTGTCTTCACGAGGTTATCCATCTGCTGGAAGTAAGTTCCGGTGTTCGGAAGTGCCCCGGGCTGCTGCGGTGTATCGAGCACGACAGCGCCCGTCTGACGCGCAACCGTTTCTGCCGTTTTGCGGTTCTGGAACGACTGGACGAGAATGATTTTCACTCCGCCACTCCGCATTACACCAATCACTTGAGCAAGGTGAGCAGGTGAAGGAGCGATGCCCGGCTTCGGCTCGAGGGTCTCGACGACCAGCAAGCCGAACCGGTTCGCGAGGTATCCGAAATCCTTGTGATACGTCACGATCTTCGAGCCGCGGTACGGCGCGAGTTGCTTCTGCCAGTCCGCAAGCTTCGCATCCACGTTCGCATTGAACTTCGCGAGATTGCTGCGATACATCGCCGCGTTCTTCTGATCTACTGCCGCGAAATGCGATGCGATGTTTGCGGCGACGGTCTTGACCGCCACAGGATCAACCATGAAATGCGGATTGCCGAGAGAGTGAACGTCGCCCTTTGACCGATCGAAGCTCGTCGGAATTTCGATCAATTTGA
>JBDUEH010000590.1:0-2101 GCA_040002555.1 Gemmatimonadales bacterium
CGGGTGATCATGGACAAAAGATTGTGCGCGCTTCGCGGCGCGACAACTGTCGAGAAAGACTCGCGCGAACAGATCGCTGCCGCAACCGTCGAGCTTCTCTCCGAAATCATGGAGCGAAACGGCCTCGCGACGGGCGACATAATTAGCGCCATCTTCACGGTTACGCCCGACATCGTCAGTGATTTCCCTGCGCGTGCCGCTCGCGAACTGGGATGGGATGAAATCTCACTTCTTTGTACCACCGAGATTCCAGTGACCGGAGCGCTCGAGCATTGTATTCGAGTTCTCATCCACGCGGAAAGCGACCGCGACAGGGCGAGCATTCGTCATGTGTACCTGCGTGGCGCAAAGTCGTTGCGGCCTGACCTGCTCAGCGAATAGTCCTGACTGCTTTCTTCGCCTGATCGTGTTCCGTGAGTGTCCGCCTGAACTCGTGGTGGCCGTCGGGTGCAGCAACGAAGTACAGGTAGTCCACCTTTGCGGGGTTGAGAGCCGCGACGATGCTGGCTGATCCCGGCGACGCGATTGGACCAGGCGGAAGTCCCGGATACTTGTATGTGTTGTATGGAGAATCTTTCTCGAGATCCTTGAGGAGTACGCGCGGAGTATGGCGTCCGAGTGCGAACTGAACGGTCGGGTCGGCCTGAAGCAGCATTCCGGTTTTCAGACGATTGAGATAGACCGCGGCGATGACGGGCCGCTCCTCAGGGCGGCGAGCTTCGCGCTCGACGATCGAAGCGAGTGTCATCACCTTGTTCCGGTCGAGCCCAACAGAATCGAGCCGGGCGGTCCATTCGGGTTTCCACTGCCGCTCGAATCCCTTCACCATTTCGGTGATCGCTTCGCGGGCGGTTGTCCCAACAGGGAACGCATACGTATCGGGGAACACGTAGCCTTCGAGAGTTTCAGCCGAAGCGCCGACGCGAGTTCGCAAGGCCGAGTCACGAACGACGGCGTTGACTGAATCAACTGGCACCTGAAGCCTTTCGCTCAGCAGCGGAGTGATCTGAAACAGTCCAAAGCCTTCCGGAATGGTGATCGTATTGACCAGTCCTTTCCCGCCGTTCATCGCTTCGATGATATCCGCCCACGGCGTTCCTCGTTTGAGGAGATACGTGCCCGGCTTTATATGGCGGTCTTCTTTTCTGAAACGCGCGTACATGCGAAACAGAAACGGAGACTCGACGAGGCCCGCATGCTTTAGCGAGTCCGTTGCGACGGCGAAGCTCGCTCCGCGCGGGACGATAACGCGAATCGGAATTCCTCGCGGCGTGTGTGAGCAACCAGCAAGAGAAGCAAGAGCCAGAATCGCGAGGGGTTGCTTGATCATTCCGTGACGTTCAAAGCGTTCTGGAGCAGAACCGCGGCAGCCATTGCATCGACGTCGCCTTTTCGGCCGCGAGTGGATCCATCCATCTCGCGAATCGCTCGGAGTGAAGTAGCGGTGGTGAAGCGTTCGTCGAGGTACCTCACGGGAAGACTGGTCCGCCTGCCAAGCTCGTCGCCGACGCGACGGACCTCGGCCGTCCACTCGGTTTCGTTTCCGCCGCCGTCGAGCGGAAGACCAACGACGAATCCGCGAGCTTCCATCGCTTCGGCTCTTCGGATTATTTCCGCGATCGGCGCGCGCTTTCCGGCGCGGCGCGCAATGAACCCGGCGGGAGTGGCGATCATGCCGATGGTATCGGCAATTGCCAGACCTACCCGTTTTTGCCCGTAATCGACGGCGATGAAACGCGCGAGAGCGGTATTCACGCTCCGCCCTGCGCCATCTGCTGGAAGAACTCGGCGTTGTTCTTCGACTTCTTCATTTGACGCAACAGAAACTCCACTGCCTCGGCTTCCGGCATATCGGCGAGGAATTGGCGCAGCAGCGTCACGCGGTTGATCTCCTCCTGCGTGAGCAGCAGCTCTTCCTTTCTCGTTCCCGATTTGAGGATGTCAACGGCGGGGAACACGCGACGGTCGGCGATCTTGCGATCGAGCACGAGCTCCATGTTGCCTGTTCCCTTGAACTCCTCGAAGATCACGTCGTCCATTCGCGACCCGGTCTCGGTGAGCGCTGTCGCGATGATCGTGAGTGAGCCACCGCCGTCGATCT
>JBDUEH010000591.1:0-2094 GCA_040002555.1 Gemmatimonadales bacterium
ATCGCCAGAACGTATTCCCCTACCTTGGCATTCACGCCGATCTCGGTGAGCGGCGACCGGTAGTTCGGCTCTTCGTTTTCGCCACTGAATATTTTGGCAATACGGTAGCGACCGCGCGCCGAGTCGAGCGAGAAGAGCGCTCCGGCAAGCGCGACTGGCGTGCGCGGCTGTTGCTGCCAATCGCCGCCTGCGATGTACGCGTGCTGGATGGACAGCTCGGAGATCATCTCCTGAATGACGTAGTTGAGATCCGCGCGATGCGCAACGGATTGAACCAGCGGCTTGTATTGATCGTGCAATGCCTGCCAGTCGTAGCCGTGCATGTTCTTCACGTAGAAATAATCGCGATACCGGCGCCACACTTCATCGAAGATCTGATTCCACTCCTGCATCGGAACGCGATCGACGACGAGCCCATCTGTGGACACGCCTTTTCGCGAGCTCGCTGCGTTGGCAGGACCGACATCGTACACCCCAAAACCACCCGCTCCGACCATCACCTTCTTTCTGTCTGTCGAGAAAGCGTATCCGGGCGCGTTGTCGAGCATGACAGCAGTTTTGCGATCCTTGAAATTGAACGTGCTCAACACCGGCTTTCGCTCGCCGCTCCTTCCATAGTACGGTGCGCCCTGAATGGCATAGATGAGCTGATCCTTAGTTGCGATGACGTCGGTGATATTGTCGGCTTCGACTGGTACACGAGCGACGCGGGTCTCAATGCCGTCGAAGTCGATGCGCATGTCGGACTTAGGCGCAGCGACCGCGTCCTTCCCTTGTGTCTTTTCACCGGCGGGTGGCGCGGCTGCGGCAACCGGCGCTGGTTTCGGCTGCGCCTTTGCCGCAGTGTCGAGTGTTACTTCGTCGCTCTCCATCGGGAACGGGTGCTTCACATCCTTTCTCAGTGCGAGTGCGAATAATCCAGTCGTTCTTGCCGTCGCGTAGTTGAACTCGACGGTCGAGAGCTGCGGCTGGTAGTCGCGATCGCTCAGAAAGTAGATGAAGTTGCCGCTCGGATCCCACGTCGGACTGTATTCATTGAACGTTGGACCTGTCACGCGGCGCACGCGCGAGTCTGATGGGGTCCATATGTAGACCGACTGACTGATGCCGTCAGAGTCGGTCATGCTCCACGCGATGTTGTTGCCTGACGGCGACCAGACATAATCATTGAGACCGCCGTGAATGTCCTTCGCGATCTCTCTCACGCTCTTGTCTGCTACCTTGACGATATACAGGCGACCGTCTTTTTCCCTGAACGCAATCATTGAGTTGTCAGGCGACCACCTCGGCCCAAAACGCTGTGCTTTCCCACCGCTGGTGAGTTGTACGGGCTTTGACTGCCCGTCCTGGGCGACCGTGTAGATCTCCTCTTCGCCGCTCATGTCGGAGACGAACGCGATGCGCGTTCCATCGGGCGACCAGTCAGGATCGCGATCGTGAGCATTCGACGAATGCGTGAGATTCCGGGTGTAACCGTGCTCGACCGGCGCTGTGAAGATGTCGCCACGTGCTGCGAATACCGCGCGTTCACCTTTCGGGCTGAGTGAGTAGTTCTCGATCTGTCCGGCGGCCGATACGCGAGAGGGTCGAGTGTTCACTCCATCATCAGTGACACTGACCTTGATTGGCGTCGAGACGCCCGTGCGAGTATCGAGAACCGTCAGCTCTCCGGCCTCTTCGTAGACGATCTTGCCTGTCTCAGCATCCGCGCTTGGCCAACGGACATCCCAGGTCGTGCTGTGCGTGAGCTGGGTCGTATTGCCACTTGCGACATCGTACGCGTAAAGATTGAACGTGCCGTCTTTATCCGAGTTGTAATAAATCTTGTCCCCGATCCACATCGCATCGCGCTCGGCTCTCGGCCCCTTCGTGATAGTCTTCGCAGAGTTGGATGCGAAGTCGAAGATCGCGAGGTAGTTCGCCATGCCGCCGCTGTAGCGCTTCTCCGGACGGAAATCGCGAAACACTTTCGAGTAGACGATGTGCTTGCCGTCCGGCGAGTATGAACCGGATCCGGCCAGCGGCATCGGAAGCGACACGGCAGAGCCACCGTTCGGACTGACTGTGTAGAGTTTTGTCTGTGCGAGTGACCAG
>JBDUEH010000592.1:0-2079 GCA_040002555.1 Gemmatimonadales bacterium
GTTCGCGATCGGGGATGGTCAGATATTTCTCATCGATGAGCGGCTTAACCGTGTTAATGAGAAAATCGAGGTAGAGATCCCCGCGCCCGCCACCAAGCTCCGGATGCTCGAACGGAGAATACTCGGCCAGCCTGTCGCGTCCCATGTTCGGAATACCGACGACGATCGCGCCGAATCCATCGAGACTGACTTCCGCCATCGCTACATCGACATTCCATGAGCCAGCAAAGCTGGTCGCGGGGTCGAACAGATTCTGTCCGTCGTGCATGTAGATGACGGGATACCGATGCTCGCCCGATTTGTGGCCACCCGGAAGCGATATGAGCAGATCGCGCTCGTTGCCGAGCTCCGGGCTGAAGACACCATCGATGCTTTCAATGGAGCCGAACGGATTGTTTGTGCGCCCGCGCCGGCGGCGCAGGAGATTGGCAAGCGAAGACACTTTCTAATCAGCCGGCGTACAGGTTCAGATCGGTTCCCACTGCATCGGCGATATCCATCACAGTCTGAAAATCGGGATGGCGCACGCAGACATAGCCGTCTGACACGAGAGTCTGTATCCAGTTCCGTCGCGGCGCGCCGATCGGAAGAAGGTCCACATGAACGATGTGCTTTCCGAAGCGCTTCTTGAGGCTTTCGAGACCTTCGATCTTCTGGATGCGTCCCTGACCCTGCGCGCGTTTGAAGATGTTGACCGTGTTGTATTTTCGCGGGCCATTCTGCGAAAACGTGCCTTTGACTTCTGCTTCGGCGTAACCACGGAAGAGATCGATATCGGAAACGAAGTTCATCAGGTCGACTGTGCGCGCGCCGGCGGGACGAACGGCGATCTCACCGAATACGACTTCGCCGTTTGACTTACGGTACCACTCCATGTGCGTGAAGCCCGTCTTCATTCCCAATGCCTCGAGCACGGCACGTCCCATTTCGTGTCCTTCTGCGAGCTCCGGCGCATCGAGATCACGGAGGCACAGCGTCTGGGGGCTAATCCATTCTTCACTGCGGGCAGTCAGCGGCCGAGGGCGATAGTAGCCGATGTTCTTGTATAACATCTTGCCGTCAACGCAGATCGTGTCGTAGGTGTACTCTTCGCCGTCGATGAACTCTTCGACGTTCACGTGATCGACGTGTCCGAGCTTGGCGATCACTTCTTTCAGCTGTTCGGCGTTGTCAACACGATATGTGTCCATCGACCCAGCGCCGGCAATCGGCTTGATGATCACCGGATAGCCAATCTTCTTCACTGCCGCGCGAACGCCCTGAGCGTTCTTTGCTCCTTTGTGCATCGGCGTGCGAATTCCCGCTTTCGCGACGATTTCCTTCATGATGTCCTTGTCGCGGAAAGGCATTACTTCCTCGACGGTCATGCCCGGAGTTCCGAGCTCTTCGCGCAGCTTCGCCGCCAGGATGACGCCAGGCTCCCAGAGACATATCACGCGATCGATGTGCTTTCCGTTCGCCCACTGCTTGACTGTCTTGATGCAGCCTTCCTCATCCTGAAGACTCGGCACACGGACATAAGCCGCGAGGTGACGCTTGGTCATTGCGGGAACATCGTGCTCCGGCTGGTCGCCGACTCCTATTACCGCAGCGCCCTCGAGCGCGAGTCCGCGAACGAAGAATGGCATTTCATCCGGATAGCCCGGCGCGATCATCATGACATTCATCGGTTACTCCGTGCTCGAGTTCTTGAACGTGACAAAGGGTTTCAACCCAGCTCGACTTTTACGACAGAAATGAGACGCTGCAATGCCTTCATTACGACGGCAGTGTCGGGATGGCGCAGAATAATGTATCCATCGCCTTCATAGCTAGATGACGGGGCGGCTCCCTGCGTTGGAATCTTCACGTCAACCACGAGCGAGCCCATTTCGCGGCCAACCTGATCGAGGCCGTGGACCTTCTTGATTCGCCCGCTGCCCTGGCCGCGCAGGAACGCGACGCCAACTGCGTACTTCCGTGTCGGGATCTCGAACGTACCGGAAACCATCACCTGCGCCCAGGCTCGAACGAAGTCGATGTCGTGCGCGCGAGAATTCAGTGTCGTGATCTGCGCACCCGGCGGACGAGCAGCGACTT
>JBDUEH010000593.1:0-2079 GCA_040002555.1 Gemmatimonadales bacterium
CGTTTCTCGCCGCGCAGTGGCTGTTCGCGGCAATCATAGTCTGGTCGGCCGTTCGCGCACTCAATGGGCAATGGCGTTTGGCCGCGGCCAGACTCGCAGCGCTCGATATCGGATGGACGTGGATCGGTGCAGCCACTCTGATCGTGCTGCTGACGTACGCGCTTCTCATTGAGACATGGCGACGCGTGATCCTTGCTGCCGGCGAAACGCTCTCATTCAAGATCGCAGCTCGCATCTGGTTCATCTCGAACCTCGGCAAGTATATACCCGGAAAAGTCTGGTCGATCGCGGCGATGACGGTAATGGCGCGGAACGAATCCGTTTCGCCCGTGACGGCCGCCGGATCATCGGTATTGATTCAGCTCGTCACGATTGCCGCAGGCATCGGTGTGGTGCTCGTCGCCGGTTCGCAGGCGGTAGACAATACCTTGCTCGCCGTCGTAGTTCTCGTGATCCTGATCGGCTTTGTGGGCGCTGCGCCAGCGTTGCTACCAGCGATGGCACGTGTTGCGGCTTCGCTTACCGGAAAGGACATTCGGCTTCCAAGGATAGCCGCGAAGACCGTCTGGGCAGCAGCCCTACGCTCGGTGATCTCATGGGTCGCATACGGCATCGCGTTTCAGTTCTTCGTGCGGGGCGTAGTTGGAAGCGCGTCTGGCGCGGTGTCTTCGTACATCGCAGTTTATGCGGCGTCGTACATCATAGGCTTTCTCGCGCTGTTCGCACCCGGTGGCGCAGTTGTGCGTGAGAGCGCGCTCGTCAGCGGGATGGTGCGGCTTGGTCTTTCGGGACGAGCCGATGCTCTCGCGATAGCAATTGCATCCCGCCTCTGGCTCACGATCGTCGAGCTGCTGCCAGGTCTCGTATTTCTCGCTGTTCGGAAACCCGTGTCGCGCCCAATTCAATGAAAGAGAAAGAAAACAGGAATGGAGCGCCGAAACCATTCGATGTTTCTGCCGGAGGCGGAAGAGCCGTCGCCTACGAAGAAGATTCGGCGACAGATGCGTCCGAACAACTCGTACCGCCAGCGATTCCACCGGTCACTCGCGAAATGGTTGGCGCCGCCGGACCGCGCCGCGCCGGTCTATTCGCCGCGCTTTTCTATTCCCTCTGTGCCCTCGCGCTTGGCTACCCGGCTCTCGGCGGTGGTTTTCTCGCCGGACCCAACAGCGATCAATTCGTGGCCGGTTACGCGTTTCGCGAGTTTGGCGCGAGCATGGTGAAAGCGACGCATGGATTCCCTCAGTGGAATCCCTACATCTTCGGCGGAATGCCGTATGTCGCGGCGATGCATGGCGACATTTTCTATCCGACATTCCTGCTGCGCTTGATTGCGCCGACTGATGTAGCGATGACGTGGTCGTTCATGATCCACATTTTCCTTGCCGGGTTGTTTACCTACTACTTTGTCCGGTCGAGCGGCTTCGGATTCTTTCCTGCGCTAGTCGCAGGCGTCGCGTACATGATGAGCGGTCCGCTCGCATCGCTCGTGTCACCCGGTCACGACGGAAAGCTGTATGTCAGCGCGTTGTTTCCGCTTACGCTGTGGTTGCTCACCCTTTGTGTCCGCGATGCCCGCAAGTGGAGTTGGGGTTTACTCTCGTTTGTAATTGGGCTGGCAGTACTCAGCCCGCATCCGCAATTGCTGCAGTACCTGCTTCTGGCGAGCGCTACCTTTACGCTGCATCTCGGTATTTCGGCTCGTCGTCGCGGCGAGATGAGCAAGCGCGACGTCCTGATTCGATTGGGAATGGCGCTCGGTGCGGTCGCGATCGGACTGCTGATCGGTGCGATTCAATATCTCCCCGTTCGCGAGTACGTCTCATGGAGTCCGCGCTCAGGCGGCCTCGCCGACTACGCTACGGCTATATCATTCGCGTGGCCGATTCGTGAAGTCTTCGACGCATATCTCCCGCAATTCACGGGTATGATCGATGGGTATTGGGGAGAGAATTCGATCCATCTCCACAGCGACTACATCGGCGCGCTTGCTCTGGTTTTCGCGGGTGCGGGATTCTCGCGAATTGGACGTGACCCGAAAAAGGGATTTCTCATTTTCTGGGCGATCACCATCGTCAT
>JBDUEH010000594.1:0-2079 GCA_040002555.1 Gemmatimonadales bacterium
CGAGTCGGGGCATGTTAAATTGATACGCTATGGCTACGACTATAAAGCAAGTCGATACAGCCCTCGCGCCGGCGGAATCCTTCATTCCGCGACACATCGGGCCGAGCGGTGAAGATATAGAGAAAATGGTGTCCGCAATCGGGTTTGCTTCGCTCGACGAGTTGATCGATGCGACGATCCCCGAGAAAATCCGCTACCGCAAGGCGCTCGCACTTCCGGCTGGACGAGCCGAGCACGAAGTCCTGGCTGACTTCCGAGCGATTGCCGCGAAGAATCGGGTTTACCGCTCATTCATCGGAATGGGATATTCGGATTGCGTGACTCCGCCGGTGATTCAGCGGAATATCCTCGAGAATCCCGCATGGTACACAGCATATACGCCGTATCAGGCCGAAATTGCTCAGGGTCGTCTCGAGGCACTCCTGAACTTCCAGACGATGGTCATCGAACTCACCGGAATGGTGATCGCAAACGCATCGCTGCTCGATGAGGCAACCGCGGCCGCTGAAGCGATGACGATGAGCTATGGCATTCGCGGAAAACCCGGCAAGGAAGTTTTCTTCGTCTCCGATCAGTGCCATCCGCAGACAATCGACGTTGTGAGGACACGCGCGTCAGTTCGCGGAATCACAGTCGTTGTGGGCGATGCGATGAAAGCAGAACTTGGCGTTGACGTGTTTGGCGTGCTGCTCCAGTATCCGACCACCGATGGTGCGGTTGTCGACAATCGCGATCTCTGCGAGCGAGCGCACGGCGCTGGCGCGTTGGTTACCGTCGCTGCGGATTTACTGAGTCTCGTTCTGCTCACACCTCCCGGCGAATGGGGCGCTGACATAGTCGTCGGCAACACCCAGCGCATGGGCGTTCCGCTCGGCTATGGCGGTCCGCACGCGGCATTTTTTGCCACTCGGGATGAGTTCAAGAGGCAGATTCCGGGACGCATCATAGGACTGTCGCGAGATGCAGATGGGAAGCCCGCACTCCGCATGGCGCTTCAGACGCGGGAGCAGCACATCCGCCGCGAAAAAGCCACGAGCAATGTGTGCACGACTCAGGTTCTTCTCGCAGTAGTCGCGGGCATGTACGCCGTGTATCACGGACCGAACGGGCTTCGGCGCATCGCATCGCGAATCCACCAATTCACAGCGGTGTTGGCTGAAGCACTCAAGGTTCTCGGGTTCGAAATCGGCCACGAGGAGTATTTCGACACGATCCGAGTCGAGCTTGGCGCGAGGAAATCGTCGGAAATCCTTGGGGAAGCGACGGCACGCAGAATCAATCTCCGTCAGATCGGGGAGAATGCCGTTTGCATTGCCCTCGACGAGACCGTCACCGAAGACGACCTCGTCAATCTCCTCGCAGTTTTCGGCGGAGGTCCCGACCTGATTCCGTCAGTGCTCGCATACGGAATGGACGCGAGGTACGACGAGCGGTTCAAGCGCGCGACGCCGTTCATGCAGCATGAGGTCTTCAATACCCATCGGTCGGAGACCGAGCTTCTGCGATACATGCACAGGCTCGAGACTCGCGATCTGTCGCTGGTTCATTCGATGATCCCGCTGGGATCATGCACGATGAAGCTGAATGCGACAGCCGAGATGATGCCGGTCACGTGGCCGGGATTCGGAAAGATTCACCCGTTCGCACCGGTCGATCAAACGGAAGGATATCAGCAGTTGTTCGGTGAGCTCGAGGGCGCACTGGCCGAAATAACAGGCTTCGCTGCTGTTTCTCTCCAGCCGAACGCGGGATCTCAGGGAGAATACGCGGGACTGTTGGCTATTCACGGTTACCATGCGTCGCGCGGCGACACACATCGTGATGTGTGTCTCACGCCACAGTCCGCCCACGGAACCAATCCGGCGAGCGCCGTCATGGCGGGAATGAAAGTCGTCGTCATCAAGACTGACGAGCACGGGAACATCGACATAGCTGACCTCAAGGCGAGAGCAGAAGAGCACGAGGATGATCTCGCTGCGCTGATGGTCACGTATCCCTCTACGCACGGCGTGTTCGAAGAGGGAATCACCGAAGTTTGCCGAATAGTTCATGAGAACGGTGGTCTGGTTTACATGGACG
>JBDUEH010000595.1:0-2064 GCA_040002555.1 Gemmatimonadales bacterium
TCGCGGTCGATTCGTACGGCCCGGTGACGGACAACGCGCAGTCGGTGTTCGAGCTCTCGACCATCGAGACTATTCCGAACATCGCTCAGGAGCTTCAGCGCGACTACGGCTTCACTCCGAACTTCGAGCGCGCGAAGCATTTGCTCGAGGAGAACGACGGAGCGGGCAACACCTTCAAGGCGACTGCCAAGCCGGTGCTCATCGGTACCGCAGTCGTCGGAGCCACGACGCTTATCTTCTCGATCATCGTGTCGCTCACGCACGGACTGCAGCCTGATCTGGTCGTCAATTTGTCGCTGCTGCATCCGCCGTTCCTGCTCGGTCTGATCACGGGTGGCGCGGTGATTCACTGGTTCGTTGGCGCCTCGACCCAGGCTGTAACGACCGGTGCTTACCGCGCAGTCGAGTTCATCAAGGCGAACATGAACCTCGAGAGTGCTGCCGCCGCATCGATGGAAGACAGCAAGAAAGTCGTCGAGATCTGCACCAAGTACGCGCAGAAAGGCATGTTCAACATCTTCCTTACGGTGTTCTTCTCGACGCTCGCTTTTGCGTTCGTCGAGCCGTACTTCTTCATCGGTTACCTCGTGTCTATCGCGCTGTTCGGTCTGTATCAGGCGATTTTCATGGCCAACGCCGGCGGCGCATGGGACAACGCGAAGAAGATCGTCGAGGTCGAGCTGAAGCAGAAAGGCACGCCGCTGCATGAAGCGACTGTCGTTGGAGACACTGTCGGTGACCCGTTCAAGGACACGTCGTCGGTAGCGCTCAACCCGATCATCAAGTTCACGACGCTGTTCGGGTTGCTCGCGGTGGAGCTGGCCGTTTCGTTGACGGAACAGCGCGGACCGATGCTCGGCCACGTGCTTGCGGCAGCGTTCCTTCTCGTATCGATGTTCTTCGTTCACAGGTCGTTCTACGGCATGCGCATCGAAGCAAACTAGGAATCATGAAGCTCTTCGCCCGGAAGCCGATAGCCGAACTCCTGGCTGAAGAAGGCTCCCCGAACTCGCTCAGGCGGGTTCTCGGAGCCGGTGATCTCATCATGCTCGCGATCGGTGCTGTCATCGGCGCGGGCATATTCTCATCGATTGGAACGGCCGCCGCCGGAGAAATTCTTCCCTCCGGCGTCGTCGTACGCTATGGGGCCGGCCCGGCACTCGTTGTGTCGTTCATCCTGCTCGGCGTCGTTTGCGGGCTCGCCGCGCTTTGTTATGCAGAGCTGGCGGCGATGATCCCGCAGGCCGGCAGCGCCTATGCGTATTCGTACGCAACGCTCGGCGAGCTCATAGCGTGGATCATCGGCTGGGACCTGATTCTCGAGTACGCAGTGGGAAACGTCGCGGTAGCAGTGGCATGGGGCGGATACTTCATATCGTTTCTTTCCGCTTTCAATGTCCACATTCCGGATTTCCTGACACACGGATACAGGGCCGCGTTACTGAGCTCCGATCCGGCGGTTCACGGCCTGCTTCAGACCGCACCGCGAATTGGTAGCATTCCGATACTATTGAATCTTCCGGCTTTCGGCATTGTGATGGCGATCACATGGCTGTTGTTGCGCGGCGCAAAGGAGAGTGCGCGCGCCAATAACATCATGGTCGTGGTCAAGCTCCTCGTGCTGACGCTGTTCGTGGTTGTCGGCTCGATGCATATCGACACGTCGAACTACGTGCCATTCGCACCGAATGGATGGCGTGGAATTCATCAGGGTGCCGCAATCGTGTTCTTCGCCTACATCGGCTTCGACGCCATCTCCACTGCGGCCGAAGAGACGAAGAACCCGCAGAGAAACCTCCCGATTGGAATTCTCGGGGGCCTCGCGATCTGCACCGTCATCTACGTGATCGTCGGTGCTGTCGCTACAGGAATGGTGCCCTACGAGCAGCTCAGGTCTTCCGATCCGCTGGCTAAGGCGCTGACGCTCTCCGGTCTCTCGACCGCGAGCTGGATTCTGTCACTCGGCGCAGTTGTGTCGCTCAGCGCAGTGCTGCTCGTGTTCCAGTACGGGCAGCCGAGAATTTTCTTTGCGATGGCTCGCGATGGTCTGCTTCCGAAATGGGC
>JBDUEH010000596.1:0-2064 GCA_040002555.1 Gemmatimonadales bacterium
TCCAGCTCGACTCTCAGCGTGTCAGCTCCGCGCACGTCAGCGAACACAGCGCGAGAAGGAACACTCACCTTCTTTCCATCCACGACGATCTCGCGACCATCGACGTACGAAATGTTCGCCGGCCGCATAACGGCGCGGAAGCCGAGCGAATCGACGAGATACACGAACAACGGATTCTCCTTGCCGTTCTGATCGGGGCCAAGCACGCGACCGTAGAGAATCGTCAACGATCCCGCCCGCGCAGCGCCCCAATCCCACGTCACTCCGCGCCACACGCCCCAGTTGTGGTCGTGATACGATTGAACCGCGTCGTACTTTTCGCAACGCGCACTAACGCAGATCGTTCCTGTCGCGTTCGCGCGAAGCCCGGGCACGGTGTACCCGGATACGAAATTCCCCGAGCTGAGAGAAGCTCCCGGAAAATACGCCCTCGGCGATGGAGACACGACGAGATCGATCTTCATCGGTGCGCCGCCCTGCAATGCATCCACGTCGGCGTGGACTGCGTACGTCCCGTCGTTCTGAACTCTCACGGTCGACGAACCAATTGTGAGATCAGCCTTGGAAGTCGAGAACTCTACTGCATGGCCCGGCACGTACGAGGCAAATTTGCGCGACGCACCACCTTCGTCTCGCAACGTTACAGCAACGCTTCCGCCCCATTTGTCGCTCGTGACGTCGCCCGCCACGATGAACGAGATGAACGCCCAATGCTTCTTGTCCGCCGACACGATGTTGAAGTAGTGCCACTCGGCCCAGCTGCCGCGATTCGCAGCGCTGTCCGGCGGGAGATGAAAGTGATCGATCTCATCCCGCAACTCTGCCGGCGTCGGCGACACCCATCGCCGATCGCCGTCATCGTTATCCCACTTGCCCGCGCCGACAAGGGCCGGACCGCGAACAGCGCGAGTTCGTTCTGGAATCTCTCCGCTAGCGCGCACCGGATACTCTTTCCCGTTTGCGGTCGCGAGGTAGATCAACCGTCCATCGATCTGCGGCGCGACGGCACTCACGGACGACGCCAACCTCGGCGACGCCAACAACTGATCGTAAACGAACCGGCCGTGATCGATCGAGAAGAACAATCCGCCAACGCCGCCAGTCTTCATCACTTCAACATCGAGTCCCTGAGGCAACACTGTGATCGCGCCCCCGCCAACGAGTTTCTCGTCCTTTGCCTGGGTGAGAAGCGCCTCGCCCACAGACAGGAGCACGATCATCACCGCGACCCCAACGCCGTAACCAAAGAACAACAACACCGACCGCCATGGCCGGTAGATGATGTTCCGAAATGCAAGAAGCGGAATCATCCGTCGACGATCAGCCCGTCGCGCATGTGTATCCTGCGATGCGCAGCGTGGGCGAGATCTTCATCGTGAGTTACGACGATGATCGTCGTTCCATCGGCGTTGAGCCGCTCGAACAACGCGATGACCTCCGCGCCGGTCTTCGCATCCAGCTCTCCCGTCGGTTCGTCGGCGAGAAGAATTGCCGGTTTATTCGCCAACGACCGTGCGATCGCAACGCGCTGCTGCTCACCACCAGACAACTGCGACGGACGGTGACGCTCCCGATGCCCAAGCCCGACGTATGCGAGAAGCTCTCTCGCCCTCTCGACTCGCTCTGCTCTCTTACTGCCTGCTTCGGCCATCGGCAGCTCTATGTTCTCGAGCGCTGTCAGCGTAGGCATCAGATAAAAGCGCTGAAACACGAAGCCAATGTTGTGAAGACGAAAGCTCGTCGCTTCCCTGTCGCGCATCAAGCCAACGTCGTGACCGCGAATGCGAACGGTTCCGCTCGTTGGAGCGTCGATTACGCCGAGCATGTTGAGGAGGGTCGATTTGCCGCAGCCGGAAGGTCCGACGATCGCGACGTAGTCTCTCTCGCCAACGTCGAATGACACGCCTCGGAGCGCGTGGACGTTGTCATCGCCGAACTTGTAGTCTCGGGCGAGGTTTCTCGCTTCGACAACTGCATTCGATGGAGTTCCACGACGAACTTCTTGACCGCGCTCGATTTCTTCGACGGTGCTCACGCGATTGCTTCCTGTCTGAGTGTTGTCGC
>JBDUEH010000597.1:0-2049 GCA_040002555.1 Gemmatimonadales bacterium
CGTCTTTCCGCACTTCCAAGTGCCTGTCGTCGCCGGCGATGTACATCGTTCCGGCGCGAGCTATTTCCCCGTCGGATGCAACCTTCACTTGAACACCGGCGCCATCGCCGAGCCATTTGGCGAGTCCGTTGACGAATCCTCGAGCGATGTGCTGAACCACCAGAATCGGCGCGCGAAAATCACGCGGCAGCTCCAGCACCATATCGCGAAGGGCTGCGGGTCCGCCGGTCGAAGTTCCGATTGCGACGAGCGTGGCAGCTCCCCGCGGGCGAGACGGCGTTGTCCTATTCTTGTCAAAAGTCGACGGATCCTGCCTGCCTGTCCGAGGTGGGCCATTGCGATCGTTGGACCCGCGACGACGTACAACCTTTACACGCGAAAGCGCCTTTACCATCGAAACGAGGTGACGCTTCTCTCCTTCGAATCTGGGTGAGAGAGGACCTTCAGGCTTTGGCAAAACGAGCAGCGCGCCCGCTCTCGTCGCATCGAGCGACAGACTGATGTCCGACTCGCGGGCTTTTGACGAAACAATCAGGATCGGGCACGGGGCCGATGCCATAATCCGCTCTGTTGCCTCGAGCCCGTCCAACTCCGGCATGTGAACGTCCATCGTGATCAGATCGGGACGCAGCCGCTCGGCCATCTCTACTGCTTCGAGACCTGTCTTCGCCTCGGCGATGATCTCGATTTCGGGATCAGCCGACATCATCGCGACTAGGAGCGTCCGCGCCGTCGGAGAGTCCTCAGCTACAAGCACTCTTATCACGTGGCTGCTCCGTCGCCGCGCCCGATGAGCTGGCGGATTGTGTCGAGCAGCGCATCCTGGTCAAAGCTCGATTTCGTTATGTATGCATCGGCCCCGGCGTCGAGGCCTCGCATTCTGTCGTCTGCCTTGTCGAGCGATGTGACGAGAATTACCGGCAAGGATTGCGTCCGCGGTGACTCCCTGATTTTTCGGCACAGCTCGATTCCATCCATCCTCGGCATTTCAATGTCGGACACGACGAGATCCCACTCGCCATTCTGGAGAAACTCCCACGCCTGTGCCCCATCGACAGCCGTTTTCACGTCGTATCCGGAGGCGCCGAGGACGCTCTCTTCGAGAGATCGTGTAGTGATTGAATCATCCACGATCAAAATGCGACGCTTAACCAGACTGCGGGCTGGCGCAAAATTGGTCGCCTGACTGGAAGCCTTGCTCGCGAGCAATGCGGGTACATCGACAACAAGCGCGACACTGCCATCCGGCAGAAGCGTTGCGCCTGCCAGCATCGACTTTCGGCTTCCACCCGCGATATCCAATGCGTGCATCACGATTTCACGCTCGTCGATCACATCGCGAACGACAACCATCAGGCGACGCGATCCAGCCGCGAGTCGCAATGCGACGACTCTTCCGTCGGCAGGGGGCTCATCGCGAAAGGGAGGACCCAGTCGGCTGGCGAGAGAGACGAACGGAATCGGCGAATCGTCGTCAGGAAGTACGCTGGCCCCGTCTATAGTACGGATCTCGTCGCGTCCTATCCGTGTGACTCGTTCGACGTAAGCTGTCGGGATCGCAACCGGATGTCCGTCAACGTCAACGATCACGGCCCGCAGAACGGCAACTGTAACCGGCACTTCCATCGTGAAAGTCGTTCCAGCTCCCAGCTGCCACGACACGTCAACAGTTCCGCCAACGGCTTCGACTGCAGTCTGGACAATGCCAAGGCCAACGCCGCGGCCGGAAATCTCGGTGACCCTTTCTTTCGTGGTGAACCCTTCGGTAAATACCGACTGCGCCAGCTCGTGCATCCTGGAAGGAATTGGAAGACCGAGCGACGTCAGGCGTCGACGTAAGGCATCGACGTTCAGGCCGGCTCCGTCGTCCGCGACCGTCACGCGCAGCCGGTCGGCGCGCATCGCCGCCCTAACTCGAACCGTCCCCTCAACCGGTTTGCCCGCAGCTGCACGAACTGGCGGCGTCTCAATACCGTGATCTACTGCGTTTCGAACGAGATGGAGTAGTGGCTCACGCAACATCTCCAGCACCGGGCGATCGGCTTCGAT
>JBDUEH010000598.1:0-2048 GCA_040002555.1 Gemmatimonadales bacterium
GGAGCAGGATACACGGTTCACGCATTGGCTCGACTTGGCATAGCTGACTGGCAGCTTAACGGTGAGCTCGGCGCTGCGCGAAGTGATGGACGCCACACATTCGGCATCAACGCATACCGAAGACTCGCATCGGCAAATGATTTCAGCGATCCGTTCAGTTTCGGATCATCGCTCTCAGCGCTGCTATTCGGCCGCGATGAAGGTTTCTACTACAGAACGCTCGGCGCTGAGCTGACAGGTACCGGAGATAACTCCGCAACCGGCACCTGGCGGCTCTTCGCCGAGCATCAGACTGATGCAAAGAAGAAGACGAATTTTTCGCTGGCCGGAAAGCTTGGCAACGACAAGTTCGAAGACAACATCGATGCAAAAAACGGCAATTATATCGGTGTGTCGGCGGAGCGTCACGGTACGCGAGGACTCGATCCGCACGGCTTGAGACTATTCGCGGAGACTCGCGCGGAAGCAGCTACGGGAACTCTCGATTACGTCCGCGGAATGTTCGACGCGACGGCCTCGCATGGATTGGGTAGCAAACTCGATGGTGCGGTTACGCTCGCGGCCGGCTCATCGGCCGGCACGCTTCCGATTCAGAGAGCATGGTTCCTCGGCGGAAGCCAGAGTGTCCGCGGGCAGGCTGCTGGTGCGGCGATCGGTAATGCTTTCTGGATGTCGCGGGTAGAACTTGGCCTGGGCTCAATAGGTGCGCGGCCTGTCGTCTTCTATGATGTTGGGTGGGCGGGCGATCGAAAGGATTTCAGCAGCCCCGGTCGGCCGATTAGTGGAACTGGTGTCGGTGCATCATTCCTCGATGGGCTGGTTCGCTTTGATGTTGCGAGAGGGATTTATCCTGAGAAGAAGATCAGAGCGAATCTCTATGTCGAGGCTCGATTCTGATTCCCCGAGTTCCTTGAACTTCGTTTTTTACCGCTGAGGGCGCTGAAAAAAGCCTCGCTGAGAAAAACTGAGTCAGACAAACAAGGGGAAAACGGAACCGCGTGAAATCGTTTGATGCTGGTTCGTTTCCCTTTCTTGCCTTATTCCTGCATGCCAGACCGAATGAGGCGACAGGCTTCGGCGATCCGCGACGATGAGTTTACGCGCAGAGTACTCGGCTGCGGGATCAAGGTCCACAAGACATTGGGAGTGGGGCTCCTCGAGAGCGCATACGAGACATGCTTCGCCCTCGAGCTGGCGAAGAATGGGTTCTCGGTGGTTCAACAAGTGGCCCTTCCGATCGACTACGATGGGGACAGAGTGGATTTGGCTTACGTGCCTGACCTCGTCATCGATAACCGATTGATCGTCGAGATAAAAGCGGTAAAGAGACTGTCACCCGTCCACGAGTCCCAACTCCTCACCTACCTAAAGTGGTCGAAAATTACGGTTGGCCTGCTGATGAACTTCCATGCTGATCCGCTGATGAGCGGAGTAAAGCGCCTGGTCTGGAATCACCGCGATCCGTAGGTTCTGCGGTTCCCGTAGTTCCGCCCTCCAGGTAAAATCTTCCTCAGCTGTTCTCAGCGGTTTTTGTTGTTCTCAGCGCGCTCAGCGGTAAAAATCGTAGTTCCGCCGTTAGAAAAAGAGCCCGCAAAGTTCGCGGGCTCTTTTGCAACGGAGATCAGGCGTCAATCACGCCCGCCGGGAGCCTCTCTTTACGAGCCTGATGACGAAGAGTAGAACCACCGCGCCGATGAACGCCACGAGGATCGTCCCGGCAATTCCGCCGAGCGGAATGGCAACTCCCAACGCCGTGAACAGCCAGCCGCCGATGAAGGCACCGACGATTCCGATGATGATGTCTCCAATGATGCCGTACCCGGTGCCGCCCATGACTAGCGAAGCAAGAACTCCGGCGATGAGGCCAACGATAAGCCAGGTGAGTATGCTCATACTGAAACTCCCGGAAAAAGTGAAACCTGCTGAGGGGGTAAGACCACGGCGCTAATCGCAGCAGTGGTCTGGGGCCGCTATCTTACCGCACTCAGCGCCTGTAAATCCGTACGCGCCGAGAGTGGTGAGCGTTTCCAATGCACTTTCGCGGCCAC
>JBDUEH010000599.1:0-2043 GCA_040002555.1 Gemmatimonadales bacterium
CTAAGGAGACCAATCACGAGAAAGGTGAAGCCAAATCCCATGAAGATCGCGCCAAAGCTCCTGACCGTATTAGCGAGTCCAGACATTTCCGTTCCGTTTGAGGTTAATCCGTAAATCTACGCAAACCGGCGAATCGAGCGCTCGCGGGCTTTTTGAGCCTCGATTTCGCGGCTCCGCGGCGGGGATGTCGTGATCATCGAGTGAACGAGCTTGTGCGCCGCCTCGTAGACCTCCTCTACCGCGAGATTGAACGCCGCTTCGTTAGCGCGAGAGGGCTTCGTCGTGCCGCTCAACTTACGAACGAATTGAGTTGCCGATGCGCGGATCTCGTCGTGAGTCGCCATCGGTTCGAAATTGACCAGCACTTTGATGTTACGGCACATCTCGAAATCTCCCTATTCAGTCCAGGTAAGGGTAATCCGGATCGGCAAGTCTCGCCGCACGGGCAGTTGCATCCGGGCCGGCAATTTCGCTGGCGAGCTTGATCAACATTCCGCTCAAATGAGCGCCATATCGAAGGACGGATGCCGCGCGCGACTTCTTTGCGAGAAGAAATGCCAGAAAGGACTTATCGGCCTTCTCGATGTTGCACGCGGGACACGCCAGCACGAGGTTGTCGCGCCTGTCATAGGCGGTTTTCCCCTTGCGAGGCGTAACGTGATCGAGAGTTATGAGATTGGTCCTGACCTTTCGCTCGCAGTATGCACATACCGGCCCATGCGTCTTTAGCAGCCACTCACGAGTCTCGACGTAAGCGTTACGCGACGTCGGCTGGGATGTGTGTTCCTGAGGTTTTCGAGAGGGAGACCCTTTTCGTCGTCGGCGTGGCGGACCAGATGGCAT
Source organism: Gemmatimonadales bacterium (assembly GCA_040002555.1). Lineage (GTDB taxonomy): Bacteria > Gemmatimonadota > Gemmatimonadetes > Gemmatimonadales > Gemmatimonadaceae > UBA4720. The sequence continues at coordinate 844 of JBDUEH010000599.1, forward strand.
TAATGAAAGATATCAATCGGCATCACGAGTGAGAGCCGCTGGGAGAATACCCTTGGCCCCGTACTTCTCCCTTACCCGGTCTATCGCCTTCGTCAACGTGCGATCGCGATCTGTCTCGTCCATCTTGCTGGCACCCGCCGCGAACAGAGCGAGCTGGTCAGCCTCGGGATCCTGCGCCAACGACGACAACTGAACTCCAAGAAGCCGCGCCGGAACGCGTCGTGCTTTTCTAAGCTTCGCGAGAAGCTCGTGGGCGGCTTGCAGAATTACGCGATCCGACACAACTGGCTGCGACATTGTCCGCTGAGCTGATCTCGTGCGAAAATCCATGTCGCGTATGCGAACTGTGACAGTCTGAGCGGTCAGTCCATCGCGTCGCAGGTCGTACGACGCACGCGTCACGAGCGCCAGGAGCTCTCGTCCCAGATCCTCGTCGTCGCGGAGGTTTTCGGCAAACGTCTCATCCCGGCTGATGCTCTTTGCTTCGCCGTGAGATTCGACGTGGGAGTTGCTAATGCCGTGAACGCGATCCCACAACCACTCCGCCTCGCGCGCACCGAGCCACTGCTTCAGAGCCTGAACGTCGTACTGGAGAACGTCAGGAACCTTGGTCATCCCGAGTGCCGCGAGACGTTCCTGGAATTTCGGGCCGACGAGCGGAATCTCAGCAAGCGTAAACGTCGCGAGAAACTCCGCCTCCTTCCCCGGCTCGACGATGTGAACTCCATCGGCTCCCGTTCCGGGCTTTGGCTTTGCCCGCTCGACGGCCATCTTGGCGATGAGTTTGTTCGTTCCTCCGCCGATGGAAATCGAAAGGCCGGTTTCGTCTTTCACCGCGGACCGCGTTCGATGGGCTGTCTCGGCGAGATGCTCGTTGTGGTACACGCCTTCCGTGCCGCCGAGGTCCAGATACCACTCGTCGATGCTGGCGCCCTCCACCACCGGTGCGAAGCGCTCGAGCACTTTGCGAATCTCTCCGCTCTTTGTCGAACAGGCTTTTCTTGGAACCGGGACGCACATCGCGTCTGGACAAAGTCTCAGCGCCCGCGAAATCGGCATGGCCGAGCGCACGCCAAATTTTCGGGTCTCCCACGATGCCGAGCAGACAACTCCTCGGCTCTCTCGCGATCCGCCCACGATTAGAAGTGGCTCCTTCCCTGCTCCCTCGGGATCGACCATGCGCGCGACCGCGACGTAAAA
>JBDUEH010000600.1:0-2043 GCA_040002555.1 Gemmatimonadales bacterium
AGCTTTGACATGCAGGGAAGTTAGCTCGTTTGTCTTTCAGCAAGAATCGGGAATAACATGGCCCTTCTGGGCATGCAGGACGTCAGCATCGCCTTCGGTGGACCGCCGCTTCTCGATCACGCTGGATTCAGCATCGAGCGTGGCGAACGAGTCTGCCTGATCGGTCGCAACGGGGCAGGCAAAAGCACAGTGATGAAGCTGCTGGACGGAACGATCACTCCGGATATAGGAGAGATCGTCCGCCAGGCGGGGGTCACGGTTGCCCGGCTCGAGCAGGAGATACCTGACGACGTCTCGGGGTCGATCTTCGACGTCGTTTCTGCCGGACTTGGCGAAGTCGGTCGTCTTCTCGCGAGATATCACGACGCGAGTCATCGCGTTGCAACGGATCACAGCCCGGAAGCGCTGCGCAATCTGGACCGCCTGCATCACGCACTCGACAACGCGGACGCATGGCAGGTGAACTCCCGGGTCGAGACGGTACTGCTGCATCTTGGGCTCGACGGAGACATCGACTTCGATAAAGCGTCAGGGGGACGCAAGCGGCAGACGCTCCTCGCCCGCGCGCTCATTCGCGAGCCCGATGTCCTGCTGCTTGACGAGCCGACGAACCACCTCGACGTGGAAGCAATTGAGTGGATGGAGACGTTTCTTGTCGAGCGCGGGGTGACGCTCGTGTTCGTCACGCACGATCGCGCATTCCTGAGAAGACTCGCAACACGAATCGTAGACCTGGACCGCGGGCGCCTGGTCGATTGGGGCAGCGACTACGACGTCTATCTGGAGAGGAAGGACGCTTCTCTAGCGGCCGAGCAGCGTGAGTGGGAGGAGTTCGACCGGAAGCTTGCGAAGGAGGAGGTCTGGATTCGCACAGGCATTCAGGCGCGTCGCACGCGGAACGAAGGCCGCGTGCGCGCGCTTGAATCGCTGCGCCGGGAAAGGGTCGCGCGCCGGGAAAGAACGGGCAGCGTCAATCTTCGGACTCAGCAAGCGGATCGGTCGGGAAGGCTCGTGGCCGATGCGACAACCGTGTCGTTCTCGCGAGGCGAGAAGAGAATTGTACGCGACCTGACGACGACCATAATGCGAGGCGACCGAATCGGCGTGGTTGGTCCAAACGGATCGGGAAAGACAACCCTGCTTCGCCTCCTGCTAGGCGAGTTGCGACCGGATAGCGGGACCATTCGGATTGGAACGGGTCTCGATATCGCATACTTCGATCAGATGCGCGAGCAACTGGATCCGGACCGCTCCGTTTTCGATAGCATCGGCGACGGTGCGGACTTCATCAGAATAAACGGCGCTGACAAGCATGTGATTGGATATCTCCAGGATTTCCTTTTTCCGCCGGAGAGGGCGCGCGCGCCGGTTGCGGCGTTATCCGGTGGCGAAAGAAATCGTCTTTTGCTCGCGCGACTATTCACACGGCCGTTTAATCTTCTTGTGCTCGACGAGCCCACGAACGATCTCGACATCGAGACGCTCAATCTCCTCGAGGAACTGTTGATCGACTATGACGGAACGTTACTGGTGGTGAGTCACGACCGGGAGTTTCTCGACAACGTCGTGACGAGCACCCTCGTGTTCGAGGGACCCGGGAGCGTTTGTGAATACGCCGGAGGCTACTCGGACTGGCTCCGACAGCGGGCAGCGCCAACTGAGACGGCAGCAAAGAAAGTCGAGCCGCCGAAGGCGATTCAGAAGGGCCCCGATCCTTCGAGAAAAAAACGTCTAAGCTTCAAGGAATCGACGGAGCTCGCTGTGCTGCCAGATCGCATCGACGCAATCGAGCGTGAACGCGAGCAGGTGTACGCGAGCCTTTCAGATCCGGCATTCCTTCGGGACGGCGCGGCCACGGCATCAGCCAAAGCCCGGTTGGGAGCACTCGATTCCGAGATTCAAAATCTTACGGAGAGATGGGAAGCCCTCGAAACCATCTCCTCGGGCTGACAGACAAGACAGGGGAACCCCATAACAGCGGAAATCCATAACAGCCAACAGGGGAGAACGGCGGGAGAGAAACCGGAGAAAGGCGAGAGTATC
>JBDUEH010000601.1:0-2038 GCA_040002555.1 Gemmatimonadales bacterium
TGACATCGAATGTCGTCGCCCAGTTAGCGCCCGGCGTCCACACCTCGTCCCAGTGGACTGCTTTCGTTCCAAAGAGCGAGTCGCGTCCACGCGATCGGGGCCGGGAATACTCGACAGTGATCTTTGTCCCGTCGATCATCTGGGACATCACTCCGATCTCGCTGGCCCGAACCTGAGCGACGAGCGGAAAGGGAAGAAGGAGTGATGCAAGTAAAGCGAGACGAATGACCATGATATTCCCATTGGAGTAGGCGATCAGGAGCGCCGATGCGTCTTATCAGCCGAACTTGGCGTCGATCGCGACACGAATCTGGTCAAGCGATTTGCCTTCCTTGTGCAGCCTTACCGCCAGCCGGCCCTGGCCCTGGCAGACACTGCAGTCTCGCGCCATTCCCTGGCCTTCGTAACAGGATAGGAGGGAATAGAACTCGGGCGGACTAGTGCAACCACAGTTGCACCGGATACCATCGACGACTTGCGGAATCTCCCGAATTGAATTGAACAGCGGGATCAGCTTGGGCGATTTCGCGAGTTGCTTGTCCGTGAGGACTTTCGCGCCTGTTATCCCCGGCCTCGGCACCGGATGCGAAGGTGCGAAGCGCGCCCACGCATTCCGATATGGAACGAGGAGGGCGGCGACAGTTGCCGAAAAGGCGCCGAGAAACCTGCGGCGGGTGAGAGCATGTTGCATGTGTAGTTCCGGATCAGTTATGGCAAACTTGTGCGAACGCCCACGTGACGTCCAGAGCGCGAGTGCCGATCAGATCCACAGCAGGATTGAACGCGGTGCCAGTTCGAGAACGGTGTAATCCGCACTGCTACCTCACCATGTAAGTCACCACGACCTTATCCGACTCGACTGCCACCGCTCGAGTATCTTGACGGGCGGTATGAACGGTTGGTCACCTCCCAGCGTTGGTGCTGTCCGTCGAGGCGCGACGCACTGGCAAGACAAGCTGACGGGAACGTCACTTGAGGAGAGGGTTATCGATCGACACGACGCGCGCGGAATTCCTGTGACCTGCGGCGCATCACTACTTCGGGCACGAGCATCGCGGGATCAACCACATAATTCAGGATCACGAGATTCCGCCACTCGGCTGTCAGAAAAGCGCGCGACACGCGAAGCTCATCCTCCCTCTACTCTGCTGTGGTATAACGCCCCAGCTAAGCTGCGGACGAATCATACAAATTGCGAGCGGAGCGAGCTTCCATAAATCGTCCGTCAGCTTCAACGAGTGTTAGGCGGTGACCAAGGCAGTCCAGTGCTGTATGTCAATCTTGACATATGCCAGTGCTGACATAGATTAACTAACATGGCCGACAAACCGTTGGTTTGGCTGCATGGAGAAGTCAAAACACCACCTTTATCGAGAGATGCGCGAATCGAAGTTGGCGTTTTACTTCGACGCGTTCAACGCGGCGAGAAGCTCTCCCTCCCGCACTCAAGACCAATGCCCGCGATTGGCCATCGATGTCATGAACTTAGAATAGTAGATGAGAACAAAACCTGGCGCATTATCTACCGAATCGATGCAGATGCAATCGTAATCGGCGAAGTCTTCGCTAAGACGACTAGGACCACTCCACTGCAGGTGATCAACAACTGTAAACGGCGTCTTCGAACATACGATGCCATTTCACGTGGGAGTTAAAATGGATCGCATTAAACGCAAACGACTCGAGGCTGGCGGTTGGAAAATCGGATCAACCAGGGATTTCCTTAACCTGTCGGCCGAGGAAGGCACGCTCGTTGAGTTGAGGGTGGCTCTTGGTAGCAGCCTCAAACGCCACCGGACGAGGAGACGACTTTCTCAGACCGAGCTTGCAAAGCAGCTAGGATCCAGTCAGTCACGCGTTGCCAAGATGGAGGCAGGCGATCCTAGTGTTACACTGGACCTGCAGATTCGAGCTCTTGTGTCATTGGGCGCAACGCGAAAAGAGGTCGCTCGTGCGGTTGCGTCGGGAGAAACTCGCGCATCCGCCTAGAAAATATGACTGGGCTGGCCTCCGGTTGATCCGTGGATTAGCTCCTCGG
>JBDUEH010000602.1:0-2037 GCA_040002555.1 Gemmatimonadales bacterium
CTGCGCGTTCAAGCCGCAACAGCCCAATATCGTGCGGACCCATTTCCGTCCAATCCGGATGCACAAAAGCCGCTGTGACTCGGTACGTGACTCCTGCGATGTCAACCGTGCGCCGTTCCGGCTGTCGGGATGAGACGGCGTTCGCGACGTGTCCGGCGGTAAGCACCCACTTGGGGCCGACCAACGTTCCGTCACCAGCCCGGCCTATCGAAACAAGGGCTTTGGCGTGCGCTGCGAGCTGACAATAGGCCGAATCGGGTCGATCCGCGCGCCTGATGATCGGCTCGGACGTGGGGACTACAAGTGCCACAACGACGGGAAAGAGGGGGATCATTACAGCCGCGTGTTTGAGGTAGTGGTTCGACACCGCCTGCAGCTTCAGGGTTTCCCCCGGTTTAACGCCAGGGATGCAGTGGCGTCTACCACTTGAAGCCGCAATCGGAACCCAAATGAATCGACTTAACTCTTCACTGCTCCTCGGAGCGCTTGGCATTGCTGCCTGCGCATCCCTCTTCGCCACCGCCTCGGCGCAGTCTTCGGCTAAATCGCCGGCTGCGACTGCACGGCTCGACCATAGGGAGCTCGCAGCAGACCAGCAGGTCATCCACGCACTCAACCGGCTGAGCTTCGGTGCGCGTCCGGGGGACGTCCAGAAAGTTCGTGCGATCGGCCTCGACAAGTGGATTGACCAGCAGCTGCATCCTGAAAAGATCGATGACTCGTCGCTCGATCAGTTTATGAAACACTACAGCGTTCTTTACGAAGACCAGAATCAGCTTCTTCAGGAATACGCGATCGCACAGCGTGACCGCAAACAGGTGAAGCGGGCTGCGGGAGACACGACTCAGACCATGATCTCACGCCGGGACAGCATGGCGTTTCAACAGACCGGCCTCAAGCGGCGACAGGTTGGTGGACAGCTTGCGTCATCACGCGTCGCACGGGCGGTGGTCAGCAACCGCCAGCTCGATGAAGTCATGACGGACTTCTGGCTCAACCACTTCAACATCTTCGTTCAGAAGGGTCCACCGGAAGCTTACTACCTGGCTGAGTACGAGCGCGATGTCATTCGTCCGAATGCGCTTGGCAAATTCCGTGATCTGCTCGAAGCAGTCGCAAAGAGTCCGGCGATGCTATTCTATCTCGACAACGCTCGCAGCATGGCTGACACGAGCAGACCGCGTCTCACAAGCTTTGACCGCAACCCGCGGAGAGGCGGTGGAAATCCCGCAGCCGGAGCCCTCGGTGGGCGCGCTCGTCGACCCAACGGAACTATTGGCAGGCCCGGTCGGGGCGCCATTGGGGGCGTACTTGGCGGTGTCGGTGGGCAAACGGGACAAATGGGACAGATGGGACGAATGGATCCCGCCCGGCCCGATCAGGTTCGCCAGCGCGTGAAGCAACTGAAGAATGGCGGTCTCAACGAGAACTACGGTAGAGAGCTGCTCGAGCTGCACACGCTCGGTGTCGATGGCGGGTACACACAGCAGGACGTCATCAACGTTGCTCGTGCGCTCACAGGATGGACCATCAAACCACCCGCAACTGGCGGAGGATTTGTCTTCCGTCCCGAGATGCACGACGCAGGTGAGAAGATCGTCCTCGGTCATAAGCTGAAGGCCGGACGTGGAATGGAAGATGGCGAGGACGTTCTCGACATCGTCTCGCGTCATCCATCGACGGCTCACTACATTGCTGAAAAGCTCGTTCGACATTTCGTGTCCGACGATCCGCCGAAGGCGCTCGTCGATCAGGCAGCGGCTGTGTTCACGAAGACCGATGGTGACATCCGCGAAGTAGTTCGCACGATCATTACATCGAACGAATTCTTTTCGCAGCAGGCATTTCGCAGCAAAGTGAAATCGCCGTTCGAGGTTGTGGTCAGCGCGATGCGCGCAATGGACGCGCAACCCGACAGCACTCCACGCACCGCGCAGGCAATCGCATACCTCGGCCAGCCAATTTTCGGCCACCAGGCGCCGAACGGTTATCCCGATACCGGCGACGCATGGATGAACGCCGGCGCAATTCTGAATC
>JBDUEH010000603.1:0-2035 GCA_040002555.1 Gemmatimonadales bacterium
CCAGCCCTGCGATATCGACGAACTGCACCACAGCCGGAACGGTTTTTTTCGGCTGGACAATGTCTGCGAGCTTACCGAGGCGCTTGTCGGGAACCTCAACCATTCCGACGTTGGGTTCGACCGTGCAGAACGGATAATTTGCCGCTTCCGCTTTCGCCGATGTGAGCGCGTTGAACAGAGTCGACTTGCCGACGTTTGGTAATCCAACAATTCCGAGCTTAAGCATCTTTTATTGATTGATCGCCGTCATCGCGGTTGTGTGCGTTCATTGCCCGGTCGATACCTTCGCGCAGCCAGCTTTCCACGGCCGAGTTCAGCCGGGGCATGAGACTGATTGTGTCCTCCCGCTCATCCCGCGCAAACGGCGCGAGCACGAAATCAGCAAGATCCTTGTACACGTTCTTTCTTTCGTCGCTCGGCCCCACTCCGATGCGGAGCCGCGGGTACTCCTGATTTCCAAGCGCCGCCTCGACGCTGCGAAGACCGTTATGTCCGCCTGCACTTCCACGTGCGCGCAGACGAAACTTGCCAACGGGAATTTGTACTTCGTCCACAATCACCAGCAGGTCCTTCTGCGCTGCCCAGAACGGACGCCGCACGTAATTCTTGAGAACGTTGCCGCTCAGGTTCATGTACGTGAGCGGCTTGATCAGCCGTACTTTCGTTCCGGCAACCGTTGCGTTCGAAACCATCGCTTCGCCGTCGCGCTTCCAGCCGTCGAAATGCCAAACGTCGGCGAGGTGGTCTAAGACCCACCAGCCGACGTTGTGCCTTGTTGCCTCGTACTGACGCCCCGGATTGCCGAGGCCAAGAATAACCTTCACAGGCTATTCCCGGTTTACTTCGTCTCTTCCTCTTCCGGCTTCTTGGCGCGGATGACTTCTGGCTCGGCACCTGCCACGGCTTCCTCGGTAGCGGCAGCTTCAACGGCGGCACGCGGGGCTGAGACGACTGCGACCGACGCATCTTCCTCGGCAACGACTTCGACGCCTTCCGGAAGCGTGATGTCGCTGACGTGCAGCGAGCTTCCGATGACCATCTTCGTAACGTCAACTTCGATGTGGTTCGGAATGTTCGAAGGATCGACTTCGACCTCGAGTTCGCGCATCGTCTGATCGAGAATTCCGCCGTCCATACGAACGCCGTCTGGAACACCGATGAGGATGACAGGGACGCGGACGATGACCTTCTCACCGGCGACGATCTCCTGGAAATCGACGTGTAGGATCTGGCGCTTGAACGGGTGGCGCTGGATCTCACGGATCAAAGTGCGCGAATTCATACCGTCGAGATCGAGATCGATGACGGTATTTTCGGCCGAAATGTGCTCGAGAAGCTTTTCGAGGTCGCGGGTGTTGATCGAGAGCGCCTGCGGCTCCCGGCCGTGACCGTAAATGATTGCTGGAACGCGGCCGGCGGCGCGAAGAGAGCGAGCGACACCCTTGCCGCTGTTCTCGCGCTTCGTGACCGAAAGATTTGCTGACGCCATGACTCTTCCCCCTGACCTATTGCTCGAAAAGCGAGCTGACTGATTGCTCGCTGTGAATGTACCTGATTGCCTTCGCCAACAAATCGCCGACTGACAGCACGGTGAGCTGCGGAAACCGCTTCTCATCAGGAATGAAAACGGTGTCGGTAACCGTCACTTCCTTGATCGGCGCCTCGCTTAGCCGCTTCACGGCGGGGCCGGAGAGCAGCGCGTGCGTTGCGCAGACGTACACATCATTTGCTCCAAGATCTTTCAGCGCCCGCGCGGCTTCTGAAACGGTCCCCGCGGTATCGATCATGTCGTCGGTGAGAAGGCAATCCTTGCCCTCGACTTCTCCGACAACGTTCACAACTTCACTTTGATTCGGCTTGGGACGCCGCTTATCGATGATGGCGAGTGTGCCATTCAATCGCTTCGCGAAGCCTCTCGCCATCTTTGCTGATCCAACGTCTGGTGCAACGACGACGAGATCATGCAGCTGCTTCTTTCTATAATGCGACACGAACACCGGCGCCGCATAGAGATGATCGACAGGCACGTCGAAAA
>JBDUEH010000604.1:0-2032 GCA_040002555.1 Gemmatimonadales bacterium
ATCGCCCCGTCACCACCGAAGGCGATCTCGGCTACCTCGACATGGTTCTCGCGAATCAGAAGCGTGTAGCGGAGTTGAGCGGCGGCAAAGTCGGTTACATCCACATCCCCGACATGGGCGCCGCTGGTCTTCGCGAATTCATCAAGTGGTACTACCCGCAGATGCGTAAGGAAGGCCTGGTCGTTGACGTTCGCGCCAACGGTGGCGGCAACGTGTCACGTATGTTGATCGAGCGCCTGCGTCGCGAGCTTCTCGGCGTGAATTTCGCGCGAACTGATGAAATACCGAACACATATCCCGACCAGGTTTTCGTCGGCCCGATGGCAGCCATCCTCGATGAATACTCGAGCTCTGATGGGGACATCTTTCCCTACATGTTCAGGCAGGCGAAGCTTGGACCGCTCATTGGAAAACGCTCGTGGGGAGGAGTGGTTGGAATCAACGGCGGCGTTCCTCTGATCGACGGAGGCAACGTCAACGTTCCAACGTCCGCGCTTGCCAGTGTTGATGGGCAGTGGGTGATCGAAGGTCACGGTGTCGATCCCGACATCGAGGTCGAGAACGATGCGGCTTCGGTACTCGCGGGAAAAGATCCGCAGCTCGAACGTGCGGTTCAAGAAGTGATCCGTCAGATGGCGACGAAGCGCCATACGTTGCCGGCTCGTCCAGCCGACAAGGTGAAGCCGCGAAGCGGACAATAGTTAGAGAATAACAATTCTTTATTGAAGGAGATCGAACCATGAAGCTGGCATTCGCTGCAGTAGCGTCATTCGTAGTGATGACTGTCGCAGGTCCGGCGGGTCCGGACGTTTTCGAAGGCCGGCCACGGTTCGATCAGGGAGATGCGGTCTACTACGTGTGGCGCGACGGAGTGCAGTGGCATGTCAGGTGGACAGCCAACGATCGCGGCCACGATTTCAAAGGTCTCGTTGTCGCTCAGGGTGGGACATTCAGTTTTCTCAAGGAGAACGATTCGGAAAAGGAAACGCTGGCGTATCTGTCGTCGCAGCGCCGGATCTACGTCTCCAGCGACCGGGCGGATCCGGGCCTAAGAGTTCCCGATGCAATCAGCCTTAACCGAGCCGTCATCCGCCCGGACGGTAATGATAAGATCGTGTTCGACGCTCGCACGACAAACAGCATCGGTGGGTTCGACTTCACCCCGGACGACAGCGTGACGATCATGCAGCTCGACCTTCAGGTCGACAAGAAATCGGTACCGGGATTGGTAAGGCTTGGGAAAGGCGCCAAGAAAGCGACTGAGTTGCCACTGGTTGTAGCCCTTAGAGGAGTGCCGGTCAGCTAACAGATCTCGTCAGGCAACAAATTCTGTATTCGCTCCGCTATCGAGACTTGCAATCGCCCGTTGATACTTGCTCTCATCAAACGCGTTCTCGCTCTTCGCCACGACGACGGTCGCCACCGCATTCCCGATGACGTTGGTTATCGCGCGAGCTTCACTCATGAACCGGTCGACGCCGAGCAGCAGAGCCATTCCTTCGACAGGCACCACGTGCGTTGCAGCAAGCGTTCCCGCGAGCACGATGAATCCCGAGCCCGTTACGCCCGCGGCTCCCTTCGACGTGATCATGAGCACTGCAAGCAGTGAGAGCTGCTGTCCGACCGACAGGTGAACTCCATACGCCTGCGCGATGAAGATCGCCGCCATCGACAGATAGATCGACGTTCCATCGAGATTGAACGAGTAGCCGGCAGGAATTACGAGCCCAACGACACTTCGCTTGCACCCAAATCCTTCCATCTTTGCCAGCATCCTCGGCAACGCTGCCTCGGAGCTCGACGTGCCGAGCACGATGAGGATTTCATCCTTGATGTAGCGAAGCAGCTTCCACAACGAGAAACCGGCAATGCGCGCGATGATGTTCAGCACAACGAAGATGAACAGCGCCATCGTCAGGTAGACGTCGCCCATCACTCGCGCCAAAGGCAACAACGCTTTCAGCCCGAACGATCCGATCGTGTACGCCATCGCGCCAAACGCTCCGATCGGCGCCACCTTCATGATCATCGC
>JBDUEH010000605.1:0-2027 GCA_040002555.1 Gemmatimonadales bacterium
CTCTTCATCAATGGAAGAATCGCTTCAGTTTCGGGATCACCGAATCGGCAATTGAACTCGACGACTTTCGGTCCATCATCGGTGAGCATGATACCCGCGTAGAGCAGGCCGTTGAATGGGCGACCCGCTTTTCTCATCGCGGCGAGAGTCGGTTCGAGAATTGTGTCCGAGATGTTGCCAATCAGATCGGGCGTGGCGATCGAGACCGGCGCATACGCGCCCATGCCGCCGGTATTCGGACCGATGTCGCCATCGAGAAGACGCTTGTGATCCTGCGCGGCGATCATCGGCAGGAAATACGTTCCGTCCGAAATCGCGAAAACCGACAGCTCCTCTCCCTCCATGAATTCTTCGAGCAGTATCTCGCTGCCGGCGTCCCCGAAAACGCAATCGCGCAGCATCATGTTGACCGCGCGCTCGACTTCTTCGCTGCTCCGTGCGATGACAACGCCTTTTCCAGCGGCGAGACCGGATGCCTTGATGACGAGCGGGGTTCCCATCGTCGCCGCCGCGTCGAGCGCCGCGTCGGGGTCACTGAAGTGAAGTGCTCGGGCGGTAGAGACGCCGGCATCGGACATGAGCGTTTTCGCGAAGCGCTTCGACGTCTCGATTTCCGCGGCGGCTCTGGTCGGGCCAAAGATCGGCTTGTCGTTCGATTGAAAGAGGTCGACAATACCGGCTTCCAGCGGCGCTTCCGGCCCGACGACCGTGAGATCGATGTTCGCCCTTCGCGCAAACGAAGCGAGTCCGGCGATGTCGGTGGCCTTCACCGGAATGATGTCGGCAATATCGGCGATGCCTGCGTTGCCGGGTGCGCAGATCAACTCCATCGACGGATCATCACGGAGCAGCTTCCACGCTAGTGCGTGCTCACGTGCGCCGCTACCGACCAGCAGAACCTTCATCTGTCAAACCTAGGCGAAGGCCTGTTCCACGTCCCCCATCAGGTCGTCGATCTCTTCGACACCGCACGAGAGGCGGATCAAGCCCTCAGTGATCCCGAGCCGCTTGCGCATTTCTGTCTCAACCGAAGCATGGGTCATCGATGCTGGGTGGCTGATGAGACTCTCAACGCCACCGAGCGATTCGGCGAGCGAGAAGACACGAAACTTCTTCAGAACTTCGTTCGCGCGCTCCTTGGTTCCCATCTCGACCGAGATCATTCCACCGAATCCTTTCATCTGTCGCTTCGCGAGCTCATGCTGCGGATGACTGCAAAGTCCCGGATAAATCACGTTGTCGTCACCCATCTTCTCGGCCAGCCACTTGGCGATTACCCTGCCATTGCTGTCGTGACGGGGCATTCTGAGATGCAGTGTCTTGGTTCCGCGGAGAGCGAGCCACGAATCGAATGGGCCGGGCACCGCACCGGCGGCGTTCTGGATGAACTGAAGCTTCGTCGCGATGTCGTCGCTCTTCGTGACGGCGATTCCACCGATCATGTCGCTGTGGCCGTTGAGATATTTCGTCGTCGAGTGATAGACAACATCGGCGCCATGCTCGAACGGTTTCTGGAAAAACGGCGTCGCAAACGTGTTGTCGACGATAAACATCGCTCCCTGCCTTTTTGCGATTTCGCTAACCGCGCTGAGATCGGTTAGGCGCATAAGCGGATTGGTCGGCGTCTCGATGAGAATCGCGCGAGTGTTCGGCTTGACTGCATCAGCGATTATCTGCGGATCACGCGCATCGACGAAACTGAACTCAAGTCCAAAATTCTGGAGAATCTTGTCGAACAGGCGAAACGTGCCGCCGTAGACATTTTCACCTGAGATAATGTGATCTCCCGACTTGAACATCTTCATGATCGAATCGAGGCATCCCATTCCGCTCGAGAATGCGAAACCGTGTACCCCACCTTCGAGCGTCGCGACGTTTCGTTCCAACGCCTCGCGAGTAGGGTTTTTCCCGCGTGCGTATTCGTACCCCTTGTTGTCGCCGAGTCCTTCCTGGACGTACGTCGAGGTGGTGTAGATCGGCGTCATGATGGCGCCGGAAAGGAGGTCGGGGCGCTGGCCGGCGTGAAT